>JABCOB020000148.1 GCA_013333835.2 Bacteroidia bacterium | reverse complement strand
TCTGGATTTCTCGCCGCTAGCCGATTATACATGGTGATGGCTATGGCAAAATCCCCCTTCTCTGCGTGCATATCCGCCAGGTGCTCGCTCACTATACTCCGCGACAGCACGCTGGACTCCCTTGCCAGATCCTCTTGCTGCTCTGTAGAATCTGCTGGCTTCTTGGCCATCTCACGCATGGTCTCCAGCAGGCTGTCCAGATTATTGAGGTATGACTCTATGCGTTGCATCTGATCCTTCCCTTCCTGCTTTGCCTTCCTGTAGAGCGGATTCAGCTGCGTTCGCACGTACTCATATCCCTCTGCCGAGAGTGTGCCAGCTCCGCCCTCCAGCGTGAATAGCGAAGCCGACATCTCAGGGACTGGGGTAGCCAACGACTGGTCGAGTACTCCACGGAGATCTACCTCGCCCACTTCTGCCCCCGTAGCTCCCACTGGGGCCGATTCCTCAGTACCCAGCCCGTGCGTCTGCGTGTCTACCTCCTTGGGCCGTCCACCCTTACCCCGGGTACTCCCTCCCAAGAGGGCATTCCAGTCCATAACCACGGTGGTAGGCTCTGTGCTATCTGCCACGCTAGAATCGCCCCCGCCCGTGCCGCTAGCCGCTGCAGGAGGGGTATTTGCTTTCGCCAAACCAGGCTCAACAACCCCATTTTTACCCCCATTCTCCGCGCTTTCTGCCTGTTCCTGTACCCCATTGCCGGCCTCGCTGTAGAACGCGGCAAAACTGGGGTCGTGGGCCTGCTCTTGCCAACCACCCGCATTGCCTGCTTGTGGCTCTACGCTTGCGGACGAAAGGCTCGGGGCGGGTGGTGGGGGAACGCTATCGGCGCTTCGGGAGGCTGGGAGTTCGCTGGCGGGGGATGGCTGGGCGGAGCTGGGGAACGAGTCCGCCGCGGTGGGGGCGTTTTCCGCAATTTCAGCCCCATTCTCCGCGCTTTCTGCCAGTACCAGTACAACAATGCCCGCCTGGCTGTAGAATGCGGCAAAGCTGGGGTCGTGGGCCTGATCTTGTGCATTCGGGGTGTCCAGTGCCTGCGTATCTAGCTTCGGCTCTGCTTCTTCTCGGGGAGTGCTGGACGAAGACTCTTGTTTGGCTACAGTCTCCTGGGGGTTGCTGCACGCTACCGTGCTAGTAGAGTACGAACCTCCATCTGAAAGGGGCTCATGCCTTTGATATTGAGTGGATTCTGTGCTGAATGGTGTACCCGATACCGCCGAGGTCTCCTGGGTTTGCCATGCCTCGCTTTCCCTATCGCTGTACAGCAGATCATCCGACTCTATGGTTAGCGGCAGCAGACTACCATGCGTTGCGCGGTACACCGACACCGCACTGGGAACCTGGGCCGAAATCTGGAACAGTAGCTGGCTACGATTAGCACTCGGGGTCTGCGAAGCGGACACCCCTTTTGCACGCAGCAGATGCGCCGCATGGCAATACGGATACTTTGCGCAGAGTTCTGCGGCCCACCTGGCGTCAGATTCGCTTATGGCTGTTTGCCCAAAGAGCAAAGAATAGAATTTCTCGGCAGTCTCCATATAGTTCTCTGGGTATAGGTACAAAAAAATTACCAGTTGGCGACGGCAGCGTTGAAAATGTCCTCTACCAGCTTATCGGCTATGGTCTCCACCAGCTGTGCCTCCACCAGCGCAAGAATCTGGGATGAGGGGAAATCCTCGTACTGGCTAAAGGTCTGGTCATAGTTCCCATGCTCATCCTGCGCGTTCTTAAATACCACGTGAATGGCGATGGTAAGTCGATTCTGCGCCGCCTGCTCGTTGCTCTGGATGGTTACCGGGGCAACGGAATAGCCCGTTATTTCGCCCGTGAAATCGAAATCCCCACCCTGCTCCACCAGCTCTAGACCCGTTTGGGTGATAAAACGTTCCTTGAGCTTCTCGCCCACTAGCGATGCCAGCGTGGGGTTCACAATCGGGGCAACATTCTGGAAGTGTCCAATGCTCACTGTGTGGGTAGTGGGCGATATGCTAGCCCCTGTGAATGAATATTTAATGGAACACGCAGTGAATAGAATTCCACACAAACCGCAGAGGGGGGCAAGCACTCCGTACAGGTAGAAACGTCGTTCCCAAACCGTGCCATGCCCTTTGCATTCCAACCATCGCTGCACCTTGGGTAGGCAGCCAGCAAGCATGCAAATACCCTGCCTTACAAAACCGTGAATCCCATTGGAACACACATCTATCCCCCTGTGCAATGATACGAATAGCCCTCTCATGCCTTAATGCCGTGCTCCCTGATTTTCCGATATAGCGTCCGCTCAGAGATGCCCAACTCCTTTGCCGTCACCCTACGATGCCCCCGATTCTTCTCCAGCGTGCGCCGAATTACTCCCTCTTCCAGGTCGGCCAACGAGCCTCCCCCCTCCTGTACCACCACGGGCTCTACCACGGGAACCTTTGAGGAGGTGGCTGGCTGAACCACAGGGATCGTTGTGCCAGGCACACCCAACCCTCTGTGGGAATCCATATCGCTGAATAGCCTTGGGTTGGCTGCCACATACCGTGCCGCCTCGGGGGATGCCCCTCCCTGCATAAGGTCGTACACCAGATGCTTGAGCTCATTCATATCGGTTCGCATCTCGTAAAGCACGCTGTAGAGGAGGTCGCGTTCGCTCTTGAGTTCAGAATCAGCCCCTTGGTAGAGTGCTGGGAGCGCATTGCCGTAAGGGCGTGGCAGGTAGCGTTGGAGTGTCTCGCCCGTTATTTCCCGCTCCTGCTCTACTATGGATATCTGCTCTGTGACATTCTTGAGCTGCCGGATATTGCCTGGCCAGCTGTAAGCCAAGAGCGCCTCCTTGGCACCATTGCCCAAGCGGATGGCTGGCATGCGGTACTTGTCAGAAAAATCGATGGCAAAATGCTTAAAGAGCAGGACCACATCCTCACCACGCTCGCGGAGGGGAGGAACATTGATGGGTACTGTCGACAGCCTATAGTAGAGGTCTTCGCGAAAACGCCCCTGGGCTATTGCCTCTTCCAGGTGCACATTGGTGGCCGCTATCACCCGAATGTCGGTACGTTGCACGGTGCTAGAACCCACCTTCAGGAATTCTCCCGACTCCAGCACTCTGAGCAGACGAGCCTGCGTGGGCAGTGGGAGTTCGGCTACCTCGTCGAGGAATATTGTACCACCATCGGCCACCTCAAAGTAACCCTTACGGTTGTCAACAGCCCCGGTAAACGAACCTTTCACATGCCCGAAGAGCTCGGAGTCAATGGTACCCTCTGGTATAGCACCGCAGTTGACCGCTATGTACTGCCCATGCTTACGAGCCCCGTACTGGTGCACTATCTGCGGAAAGAACTCCTTGCCTGAACCGCTCTCCCCCATCACCAGCACAGAGAGGTCCGTCGGTGCCACCTGGTACGCCACCTCTATAGCGCGCAGCAACGCCGCATTTGTCCCTATAATGCCAAATCGTGCCTTTATAGAATCGAGATCCACTCGCATGGTATTCCCTCTGTATCGCTAGCAGCAAAGGTAGGTAAAAAACCGGAGGTGGCAATACACAGCAAAAAAATGTCTCGTATGGACTCAATCTTTATATGGACTTTCCCATTCTTGCAGGTAAAAGAATTTTAATCAATCCCTTGCATTTACCGACGACCGTAGCGTTGCGGAGTGCCGTTCAATTGTTTTTTCTTACTTCTTGGGCGCATATGCGTCTTCGTAACGCAAAGATTCCCCCGCGCTCCGCACCACCGCCACACGCATATTGGTATCCATCCTTGCGAGAGTCATCCCTCCTGCCGAAACTCTAAGATTCTCCTACATAGCCAACGCAAGCCCCACGCCGAACGGCACGAAAAGGGTGATAACCACACCGTGGTAGATACACACCACCGAGTACTCCGGTGCCGTTGCCTTCACTATGAAGGGTAGCGTGGTGTCCATCGAAGTACCCCCAGCAGCACAGATTGGTGCCAGATTCCCCCCGATCTTGGCAAAGGGGCGCGCCAACAACAGCGCCATAAGCTCTCGAGAGATACTGCTCAGCAGGGCTACCGCCCCAAGGGTGGCATTGTACTTCTCGGTTATGATTACGCAGCTCAGGCTATAGTAGCCAAATCCCGAGGCTACGGCCAACAGCTCTTTCAGCAGGTACGAGGGGAATAGCAACCTGGCCACCAACGCCCCGGCAAATGTACCCACCAGGGTTGCCACCGGCAGCAGCAGTAACCGTGGCGACATCTTGGTGATGGCAGCCAGCGTAGAGGGTTCTCCTCCCACCGTGATCCCCACTAGGCACATAAGGATGTAGAGGGCTACCAGCGTGATATTTGGATTGTATACCCACTCTGGCAACGGGACGAAAAAGCTCAAGAGCATGCCCACTACAAATACCCCCAGAAATGAGAGTGTATGCCAAACAGCTTTCATAACGTCACAGAATTGATCGCAGAACCCTGCTAATTCTCACCTTTTACCCTCGTCGTTCTCCGCAGCAGCAATTTCTCAAACAGCCACCCCGCAGCAATGCTACCCACCACCAGTAGCACGGTGATCGCTAGCGACTGCAAGCCCAGGGTGTGGAGATTCGACCTTACCTCTGGCCTGTGCCCTATGGAGAGCCCCAGGGTGAAAAGGAGCACATAGAGCGTGATGCCAACCAGCTTATTCGCCCCTTTTATCAGCTGGCGAAAGCGGCGTAAAAAGTAACCCACAACCGCTCCCGCTGCCATGAGTATTACCAGTATTACGATTTCCATAGATGCTCTGGATATACACCCTGTTCTACTAAGCCTGCTAACTGTGCAGCCACATAGGGCCTATCTGCCGGGTATGTAACACCGCACCAAGGCGAACGGCAGGGTAACACCTGGCAACGGGCCAACCCCGCCGCAAGCGACCGCTCCACCACCGTGGGTATATAGCACTCAGCCTTCTGGGTATCAGCACTCCCCCGGAAAAATTCGCGAATGTACTCCTCTGCCCTCTGGATGTAGTCTGGCGTGAATCCCCAGCAGTTCATCGATACCACGCTATCCTCTGGTAATACCATACAGCTGCCAGCATCGGCTTCATCCACTATGCCCTCTGCCGTTTTCCGAATTTTCGTGTACTCCCGTATACCCACCAACTGCCCCTGGGCATCGAGCCTGCACACACCGCGAGATACCGTGCCCGCCTCCGAAAGGGTAGATGCCAGCGGGTAGCCTACCATGCTCCATGCTCCCGTCCCTGTAGTGCGCGCCAAATGCCCGCCCAGGGTCTGAAATGCAGGCAGCCCGTAGAAATCGTCAGCGTTGATCACGGCAAACGGGCTGTCTACAGCACCCTTCGCGCACCAAACGGCATGGGCAGTTCCCCAGGGTTTCACTCTACCCGCCGGCAGCTCTATACCCGTTGGCAGGCTCTCTACCTCTTGGTAGGCCAGCTGAACGGGCAGTTTCGCTGGGAGCTTGGCTAGCACCAGCTGCCGAAAGTCTGCCTCTATTGCCCTTCTTATGATAAACACCACCCGCCCAAAACCACTCCGCAGGGCATCATACACAGAATATTCTAGAATGGTAGTGCCGCCCGGGCCTATACCATCCAGCTGCTTTATACCGCCATACCGACTACCTATGCCAGCAGCCAGCACCAAAAGCGTTGGAGAATTTGGCATCGCTATCTTGCTAAAAAACGCCGCGAAGTTGTGAAAAAAATCAATGGCAATACCCCTCACTGCGGATCAGCTCCACATTTAAAATGGGAAAGCACTGTTGCACAGCTCTCTGTATCATCAAAAAGCTATACTGTTTGGTACAGAGAATCACGCTCAAGCGGAGTGTAGCCCGCATCGAACACTATCTGCCGAAGCTCGCTTACCGTGGCCGTCGGTTGCTGGTCTTCAGCCCCTGCCATGCTGTAGATCCTTGTGCTATCGCCTATAGTTCCATCCAGATCGTCTACCCCATAGGCCAATGCCAGCGGGATATTGCGCTTCCCCAGCATTGGCCAATACCCCTTAAGATGCTGGATATTATCTAAGTATAGCCTGCAAACTGCGTAGTTCCGCAGCACCTCTAGGGTCGACACCTCGCCCCGTATACCTAGCTTATTCCCCGCCGCGCGGAACTTTAGGGGGATAAAACAGTTGAAGCCTCCCGTTTCATCCTGCAGCCTACGTAGCCGCTCTAGGTGGTCCACCCGGTCTGCATAGCCCTCTATGTGGCCAAAGAGCATGGTGGCATTTGACCGCATCCCGAGGCGATGGGCCTGCCGATGCACCTCTAGCCACTGCTGTGCCGTGCATTTCTCCGGGCATATCTGCTGGCGAACCTCCTCGGCGAAGATCTCTGCACCTCCACCCGGAATCGAATCCAGCCCTGCCGCTTGTAGCTGGGCCATCGCCACATCTAGCGAAAGGTTGGAATCTCGCACCAGCGGCACCAGCTCTACCGCCGAGAATGCCTTGATATGCAGCCTCGGAGCCGCCTGTCGTACCGTCTGCAGCAGCTCTACCACATGGTGAAACGTCCATTCTGGATGCACGCCTCCCGTGATATGGACCTCCGTATTACCCTCTTCCTGTAGCTTGTGGGCCTTAGAGGCTATCTGCTCTAGGGTGAGCTCCCAAGCCTCTGGATGCCCGCGCTCCTTGCGGAATGAGCAAAAACTGCACTGGTAGCGGCACAGGTTGGTTGGTTCTATATGCCCGTTACGATTGTAGTAGGTGCTAAGTCCATTGAGGCGCAGCCGGGTACAGGTTGCTGCCAACGAGAGTAGCGGAGGGGTAGCATGTCTGTAGAGCGCCAACCCCTGCGCTGGCGTAAGTCGTTCTCCTGCCATTGCCGCCTCTATCCCCTCGCGAACCTCTAGCGGTGCACTAGGCAGTTGGAGGACTATCAACCTCCGCTTGCGCTCCATAAGCACCTCAACGCTAGGGGTGGTCACCTCGTCAAGAGAGAATTCCATGCCAATGGCTCTTTCTATTGCCCTCCTATAACGGTGAAGCCCCTTCCTTTGTTTCACTACATCGGGTAACTATGGCCTTTTTCTGCCATAAGACCTCAACAAAAACTCCCCCATGGGTTCAATCTTTTATCGCAGGCCTTTCCCCGATGCAGCACGTCGCACCGTTTAATGGATTTTTGCAGAGGTCTTGGTTGGTACGGCATACCTCGCCACAGCCTCCCCTCCAATGCCGACTGTAGGGGCGGGGTCTTCGCAACGCGAAGATTTCCCCGCCCACCGCCTCATCCGCCATGCTTACGC
>JABCOB020000147.1 GCA_013333835.2 Bacteroidia bacterium | reverse complement strand
GCCCTTGCGTGAGGTTGTGCAGCTTCTCGGCCTTCACCTCTAGCTCATGGTTCGTGCGTAGCTCCTGCAGCACCTTAGCCCGCATAAGGATAATGCTCACCAGGGTGAAGAATATCAGCACACTGAGCGCGAGCACCACAAAACGCGTGCGCACCGAATCTGCCGCGAGCTGCATGGCGTGATCCTGCTGGCGAATCAGGGCTTCCTCCTGGCGCAGTTGGAACTCGTTGTCCAGCTCCTTCTGGGCGAATTCAGCAGACTTTCGATGCTCGAGCATCTGGGTACGGATTTCACCCGCCCTGTCGGCATACAGGAGCGCCGAGGGGAAGTCGCCACGCGCAGATGCTATGGCGCCCAGAAGATCCAGGAGCTGAATGCAAAGCCCATTCTGGTAGTCGGTATCCCTAATCAGGGCCAGCCCTCTGAGCGCATACCGCTCTGCGCTATCGAGCTGCCCCCACTCCTTTGACAGCTGCGCTGCACGTAGATACACATGGGCACGGGAATCCACAGCTCCGCTCCTATCAGCCTCCTCCAGCGCTATCCTTATATGGAGTTCGCTATACGCCCTTAGCCCTAGCCCTTGGTAGAGCTCGGCAAGCTCAGAGTGAAGTATGCCCGAGAGACTATCGGTCCGCAGCACATCGTTCACCTGGAGCGACTTGTACAGGCATACCAGGGCTGTTGACCTGTGATTCTGCCGGCTTTCAAGATCTGCCATTTCTTGGTAGAGCTGCGATTCGCCAAAGGTGATCCCCGTCTTCTGGTGCAATGCTAAGGCCTTCTGGTATAGCTCATTGGCCTCGCTATACTGCTCCTGCTCTTTGTAGAGCGTACCCACATTTCGGTAGGTGGTAAGCACCTCGCGGACTGAAGAGTTGGGTGTAAAAAAATCCATTGCCTGCCGAAAGGCATACAGGCTGGCGACGCTGTAGTCTTGCTGCTGGTAGGCAAGGGCTTTCAGCACATGGCAGCGCGATATGTGGAGGCTATCATCCCTACGGTAGGCCATCCGTAAGGCGTGATCGTAGTAGTCCAGCGCCTCTACCGACTTTCGCTGCAGGTAGGCCGCATACCCCCTTGCGATGCTAGCATCTATAAGCCCCGTGGTATCGCGCAATGCTATGGCTGTCTGTTCAAAATCTTTTATGATCGGGAGTGCAGCCAACGGGCGCTCCATCTCTAGGTAATAGGTAAAAGAGTCTAGCAGGTGGTAGTAGGGCAGTCGGCCGGGCGCAAGTGAAACCGATTGCCCTAGAACGCTCTCGCAGCAAGGAACGAGAGCCAGTACCAACAGCATCAAGAGGTTGCGCATACCCACTACCATCACTCTTCGACAAAAACTTAAGCGTAAAGATAGCACCTTTTACCCATTATTTCAACCCCCAACGGGCAAATTTACCCCTACCGAGGGCAAAATCGTATTATTTCAGTACCCTCAGAATTCGCTCAGAACCCTTCTACAGCCCCATAAAAATACTGGCTACAAGGCTTAAAGCCCGTGCAGCCAGTACCTCCCTGGGGAGTGTCATCCCCCCCTAAAAATTGATGCAGTTCCTACGCCGTAAGATTTAGGAGCTCGGCAAAACTCACTTTAAACGCCAGCTGCTACCCCTCTAGCGTAAACCGGTTCGCATCGCGTAGGAATGGGTAGCGCGCACGGTGCTCTTGCAGGTAATCCATAGAGCAATCACCCAGCACAAGCCCAGTAGCATTGGCCCCCAGCTGCCCGATGATACGCCCAGAGGGGGCTATAATCTGCGAGCTCCCACGGTAGCTAAGCCCTGCATCGTCTAGCCCTGTACGATTGCAGCCCGCGGTGTAGGCCTGGTTCTCTATAGCCCTCGCCGCCATGAGCGTAGTCCAAGAGAAATCCCGTGCTGCCGGGAAGCTCGCGGGGTATAGCAGCAGATCGTACTGCCCGAAATTCCTACTCCACTCTGGGAAACGAATATCATAGCACACCTGCGGGCAGATTCGCCATCCCAAGTATGTGAACACCTTCTGCTCACGCCCTGGGGTAAAGTGGCGCTCCTCGCCTGCCAGCGCGAAGAGGTGGCGCTTATCATACCAATCTACCTTGCCATCTGGCCACGCGAAGTAGAATCTATTGTAGAGCCTATCGCCCTCTGTGGCTGGTATTGTTCCGCAGAGCAAAATCTGCCTCTCTGCAGCTATAGCCAGCATCCACTGCACGGTTGGCCCCATGTGGGGTTCCGTTTGGCGCAGGGTTGCAGGGTTAAACCCCGTGGTGAACATCTCGGGCAGCAGCACCAAATCGACCCCCTCTGGCAGCTCTGCTAGCATCGCCTCAAATCCGCGGTAGTTCGCCTCTACGCTCCCAGAAATGATATTCCGCTGCAATAGGGCTACGCGAAGCCTCTCTTGAACTTCCATACTGAGAATAATGAGATTTAAAACCGTACTACACCAGCTCGCCAAGCAGGGTTTGCGAGGTGCAGCTTACTATACGCACATGGGCGTACTGCCCGGGCTCGCTTTGCTGTTTCTTGAATACCACCATCTTATTCTGCCCTGTACGCCCGCAAGCATCCTCTGCGCTCCGCTTAGAGGCACCCTCCACCAGCACCTCAAATTCACGCCCCACATCGCGCGTGTTGGACTGCAGGGAAAGTTCATTCTGCAGCTCTATGATCTCCGCGAGACGCTGCGTCTTCACCTCCTCTGGCACATCGTCTGGCAGCCTATTATGCGCATACGTACCAGGCCTATCGGAGTACTTGAACATGAAGGCGGCATCGTACCCCACCTCGTGCATAAGGCTGAGGGTTGCCCGGTGATCGACCTCTTGCTCTCCGCAGAAACCTGCAATAATGTCTGTGGTTATGGCTGCTGCGGGGATTATAGCCCGAATTCGCTCCACTTGCTGCAGGTACTCCGCCCTCGTGTACTTTCTCCGCATGGCCCGTAGCATCCTATCACATCCACTCTGCACGGGAAGATGGATATGCGGGCATATATTCCCATACTGCGCCATGGTGTGAAGCACCGCCTCGGTAAGGTCATTCGGGTAGGAAGTGGAGAATCTGATACGCATATCTGGAGCTTGGCGCGCCACACGCTCTAGCAGCCCGGCAAACGGCAAATCGCCCTCAGCCCCCATGCTCCACCGATAGCTGTCCACATTCTGCCCCAAGAGCGTAACCTCTCGATAGCCCGTGCTGCGCAATACCTCAACTTCCTGCAGGATGGATAGTGGGTCTCTACTCCGCTCAGTTCCCCGGGTAAACGGCACCACGCAGAATGTGCAGTGGTTATCGCAGCCCCGCATAATGGAGACAAAGGCACTCACCCCATTGGTAGCATAGCGCAATGGCGCAATTCCCTGGTAGGTTTCACGGTCTGAGAGCCGTATGGCAACAGCATTCTGCGCCCGCGTAAGCAGCCGAGGGAGCTCTCGGTAGCTGTCTGGCCCAACCACAAGATTTGCTCCCACTCTAGGAGACAGCAGCTCGCCCTTGAGGCGAGAAGCCATGCAGCCCAGTACCCCTATAGTGAGGTGCGGTGTCTGCGTGGCGCGCAGATTCCGAAAATGCGCCAAACGCCCCAGGATGCGCGTTTCGGCATTATCACGGATAGCGCAGGTATTCAGCAGCACTACATCGGCATCCTGCGCACTCTGGCAAAGCGTGTAGCCAGCATCGGCAAGGATGGAGGCTACCAGCTCGCTGTCGTTCACATTCATCTGGCAGCCGTAGGTTTCTATGTAAAGACTCTGCCCCATAGCGCGAATTTCTAGGAGGGCAGCCTGCGCCCCACCACTACTCGGGCGCAAAAGTAGCGAAATTTTGGGAATGGAGGCACTGCCCTTTTATCCCAAAGGTGAATGATGCTATGGGGGCTGGTAGAAGAACGGCACAATGCGCCCCCCTGCAAAGGGCTAATTGCGTTTCATTCTGCGCTAATCTGGCATAAAAATGGGCAGGCTAGGCCTTCTCTGCCACACCTGCCCAATCGGGTGGAATTTCTCCCGCCCATACTGTATCCTACTGTCCAATCGGCATTAGCCCCGATTTCGTGAACTCGATAAGGTATATCCCCGTGCTCTCATAGCTCCCGAATTGCTGCGATTGCACGAAACGGAAACTGTTCTGCAGCAGCGGTACTTGGAGGTTCGGGAGGCAATAGCGGAAATCCTCTCCATACTCAAATATCGCACCCATGAAGTAATTGGCCACATCATAGCCCTGGAAGGCAAATTTGCTAGGCTCAGCCCTGTAGGTGCTCCTGTAATCATCTATAAAGTTGGACACCAGCTGGCTAGAATAGTCTACATAGAAGGGCGAGGCTATGGTCACATGCAGGTTGATGAGCTGGGCAAAGTCCAAGTTCTCCATCTTCAGCCACTTTGGGAGTCCAAAGACCCTGATATTACGCTTATCCCGAATGGCAAGCGTGTTCAGCTGCCCAAGCACCTCGCTTACGTAGGGTTCTCGTGTAGATGGGACAATGACCAGCGTAAGCCCATGGGGATCTAACGCCCTATTGATGTTCGGGTCGGTTTTCCGCGGGTCGTTCGCCTGGGCATGGTTCACCACCTGCACGGTAATAGAATCTGCACCCGGCCGACGGGCCACCTCGCTCTGCAGCATCAGCTCTACATTATTGGCCAGATCCTCATCGGCCGGCGTGGCCTCGCTAATCATCACCACCCGCCGAACGCCCTCTAGCGGGAGGTTTGCCACCATTTGCCGAATTTGCGTTATGTCCGACGGATTGGCCTGAAAGAGGAAGGGATTGGCCTCAAACGAGGGGGTTTTCCCCGATAGTGGCGACACTAGCGATATGCGCCGTGCGGCTGCCCACTGGCTTACTACAGATATCGCCTTGGGGTAAACGGGCCCTACAATCAGATTCGCCTCCTCGAGCTGCCCGCTATTCACCAGACCGTTTAGCAGGTCGGGGTTTTGCTGGGAATCGATAACTTTAAGCCGAATGCTATAGCCCAAGAACTTATAGCGCTCTACGGCCAGCAAAAATCCTTGGTAGAAATCTAAGAACCGCCCATCGACCCCTGGGGAATTTGAGGATACCACCTCCTCTTCTGGCTCTACTGGGGCATCGTCTCTACGCTTGCCGCCCTGTGTAAACG
>JABCOB020000146.1 GCA_013333835.2 Bacteroidia bacterium | reverse complement strand
TTAATGCCCTACCCGAGTCCCTCCCTTTTCTCCCTGTATCCTCCCAGTCATCGCCGTACCATCGCCGTACCTCCTCTGGTGCACCCTCGGATTCCGTCCTGAAATCCGAGGGTGCAGCGGCGCAGGTGTTACGTTGGTACGGCGTAGGTATGGCGATGACCCCTTGCCGATGGCATGCAGAAAGGGCATCAGCGGGATGGGAATTCTCCCCTACCCTCCAGTACGGAGCAATCGCCCTGTGGAAAAGAAGTCGTTCATTGCGGCTCGCTAGCAGGCAGCCATACGTGCTGACACTGCCCTAGCTGTCGGGATAATTACCGTTCGCACAGGTGCTTACACGCCATTTTTAGACTACCGAAACGCCTAGTAGCTAGGGCACTGCGCGCTGTTGTTTTAGCTGTTGCTTTGTTTTCCTGTTTCAAATCCCTACATTTGTCCTTTCAAACAATGAGGAATCCACTGGGTACGCACCCCGTGGAAAGGCCATATGGTAGCACTACCCAAGCGTTGTACTTCCCCCCATCCATCTGGGCTGCCTCGGCTGCTCGCGGCGTTCTTGCTGCTCGCGGCGGGGTGGTGGACTCCTGCGCTGGCATCGGGGGCTATACGGGGGGCTGGTGGACCCGCGAGCCTTCCTTTGCAGGCTGTCGGTACTCCGCTCTGCGCAGAGATACGCGATAGCCTACGCACCGATAGCACCCAGATGCGCACATTCGCACAGGCTACCGATTCGGTCCAGATTGCCTCCCCTGCAGCCGCCGATTCGCTCGGGAGGGCTATGAATGGCTACGATTCTGTATACCAATACGATGGGCATCTCTACGCCCGCCTCCCGTTGCCAGACACCATTGGTTGGATCACGGCCTGGCGGATCGACCCCTCGGCGTGGGCGTACTCGCTGCAGCGGTGGGACAGCACCGCCACCCAGGCGCAATACTATGACTACGGCGCTTTGCCCTATACGACATCTGAACGCCTTGGGGTGGCCTACTCGCCCCTGCAGGCCGACGATTTCTTCGCACGTCCTAGGCCAACGGCTAGCACGCCTTTCCCCTTTGTGGCGGTGCTACCCTACCTCGACCCTGAGCCGCCGCTGTACAGCGCGCATGGGCATACGTCTTACTTCTGGACTGCCACGAATTTTCGGACGAATAAAGGGGACCTCTTCGCTCGGTGGTTCGTCACCCAGAATGTGAACCCCGCGCTCAACCTGGGCTTCGACCTGCTACATGGCACCGAGGAGGCGGAGTACGTGAATCTCCAGAGTTCCATAAGTAGAGGGCGTATGCAGGCCAGCTACGCAAAGGGGCGGCTCTACCTCAATGGCTACGCGCAGCTCGGCAAGCTGACCTTTAGCGACAACGGGGGGATTCGGGAGGATAGGATGCTGACCGACACGATAGTAGAGCCCGAGACGATCCCGGTTCGGCAGGCTAAAGCCCAGAGCCTTACGCGAAGCCAAGATTACCTGCTGGACATGGGAATAGACCTGCTCCGGCGGTACGATGAGCAGATTGACTCGGTCCAACGGATTCTCTACCAGTACTCTCGCCCAGTACTCAGCCTAGTGAGCCTGCACACCTACCGAAGGTGGGCGCGCAGCTGGCGAAACTCAAACCCGTATTGGGGTAGCGATTCCCTGAGGGCCTTCGATCCGCCCTACATCTCCCGCACCCAGACCTACGACACGGTGGCTATCCACCACTACCACGGACGGCTAGGGATAGCCTACTCCCAGCAGCACCCCGGCAGATTCACACTGCCGAGCCTACGGGCCTGGGTGGGCTACGAGCACTTGGCTACCATTGCGCAGCGTCCGGACCAATACCTCTACCCCAGCAGTCCCACTAGGGAGGCGAGCATCACCGCGGGGATGAGTGCGGATTACGTTGGGACGAGGCTCGATCTCCACCTCCATCTGCACGCAAGCGTTCTCGGGGCCCGCGCCGGTGAATATTCGGCCTACTTCGGGGGGGTATACCGCGTATTCGCCAACCCACAGGCCCTTACCGTGGAGGGCTACCTGAGCCTAGACCAAAATAGGCATTCACCGCTGGCCAAGAGCTATTTCAGCAATACCGTCCGTTGGGATAACCTCCCGATTCAGCCCGAAACTGGGTACACGCAATCGCTCTCGCTACGCCTCCCCGGGCTAGGGATAGAGTTGGGCGGACGCCATAGGAGCTACCAGAATTTCACCTATCTGGATTCTACGAGCCGCCCGCAGCAGGTGGGCTCTATGAGTGTGCTAGGCGCATGGCTACAGGCCGACTTCCGCAGATGGGGCCTGATTGCGGGGGGGCGCATCCTCTACCAGGTGAATACGCACACCGAGGCTCTGAGCCTGCCGAGATTCTCCCTCTTTGCCCGCCTGGGGTACGAGTACGCGCTGATAAAAGGGGTACTCACGGCCTCGGCCTGCCTAGAGGGGTACATACGCACTGCCTACAGGATGGATATGTGGAATAGCGACCTCGGGGCTTTCCGCAGGCAGCTACAGCGCACCATGGGGAGCTACCCCATGGCGAATGCGGTACTGAGCCTGAAGTGGAAGAATGCCAACGTATTCGCAAAGGTGCTACACCTGCACAGCGGGCTCTTGGCACGGCGAGATTATTTCGCTGCCCCGCATTACCCAGATCGAGCCCGAGAGTGGCGTTTCGGGGTGCAATGGTTTTTCTATAACTAGCATTAACTACAGGGAGTACAGAGGGCAGAGGTAGAGCTACCGCCAAAAGGAGTGTATGTAACCAAGCGGCGTATTCGTCAAAGGTGCTTTTGCCGTTCCTGCAATTTTCCCTAATATCGCGATGCCTAATGTTTGCCATATGAAGCTACGCATGAAGCATGCTCCACGCCTGGTGGTGTTGGCTATCGACCTTATGGTGTGCGCCGTTGCGGTGGTGGTGGCCTATGCCCTGCGGTTCGATTTCCAGATTCTGGACACCTACTACGGGCACCACATCCCCTGGGTGCTGGGCATAGTGCTATCTGCGCGTTTGCTCACCTTCCTGCTTTTCAGAACCTACCGCGGGCTGGTACGCTACACCAGCTCTGCCGATGCCATCAGGATCTTAGGGGCTACCACTGTGGGGTCGCTCCTCATCTACATGGCGAGCCTCCTGGTGCGCAACTCCGAGATGCTAGAGATTCCCCGGAGCATCATCCTGCTGGAGTACATAGTTACGAACTTCGGGCTTATCGGCTCTAGGATGATATTCAAGGCCATACATGCCTACACCGTGCGTACCGTGAGCCAAGAGGCCGTGATGATACTGGGCAACGAGCAGAGCGCCTTGCAGGTGAAACGGACTCTGGACCGCGACCTCGGGGCTGGTGTGAGCATCCTGGGAATAGTGGAACCCGGGGTGCGACACCATGGGGCGAAAATTGAGGGCATCCCGATATTCCCACTCCACCGGCTAGACCACGTGCTGCGCGACAATCAGGTGGGTAAGCTCATACTGACCAACGACCGGATGAATGAGGCAGAACGGGACCGTATACTCGACATCTGCCTCCGGCGCAAGGTAAAAGTCCTCTCAGCCCCCAATGTGGCCAAGTGGCTACAGGGCGATATCACTTTTGACCGGGTGAAGCAGATCGACATCAACGACCTGCTGAGCCGCCCGCCCATCGTGCTGAATAGCGAGGGAATCCAGGAGTACCTCACTGGGAAAACGGTGCTGGTTACCGGGGCTGCTGGGAGTATCGGCTCAGAGATAGTGCGGCAAATCAGCAAATTTCGCCCCAAGCTGGTGGTACTCTTCGACCAGGCTGAGACTCCGCTCTACGATATCGACCTCGAGCTGAGGGAGGCCCTTGGTTTCGTTGATTTCCACCTGGTAATCGGGAGCATGACCGACCCCGTGCGAATGCGAGAGACCTTTGAGGACTACCGCCCAGAGGTGGTATTCCACGCTGCAGCCTACAAGCACGTGCCAATGATGGAGGATAACCCCTACGAGGCAATATCCAACAATGTAGCAGGCACCAAAATACTCACAGACCTCTCGGTGGAATTCAAGGTACGCCGATTTGTGATGGTGAGTACAGACAAGGCGGTAAACCCCACCAACGTAATGGGCGCAAGCAAACGCCTCTGCGAAATCTACGTGCAGGCCCATGCTGCCAACGGCGCCACCCGCTTCATCACCACCCGATTCGGCAATGTGCTGGGTTCAAACGGCTCGGTAGTACAACGATTCAAACGGCAGATAGAGAACGGTGGCCCGGTGACGATAACCCATCCAGAGATCCGGCGCTACTTCATGACCATTCCTGAGGCCTGCCAGCTGGTGCTACAGGCAGGAACGATGGGTGAGGGTGGTGAGATCTACGTGTTCGACATGGGCAAGGCGGAGAAGATTGTAGACCTGGCAGAGAAGATGATCATGCTCTCGGGCTACGTGCCCAATCAGGACATTCGCATAGTCTACGTTGGCTTGCGCCCGGGCGAGAAGCTCTACGAGGAGCTACTGGCCAACGAGGAGAACACCCTGCCCACACACCACCCAAAGATACTACGGGCAAAGGTGCGAGACTACGAACCTGGCTACGTGGCCGAGAAGATCGACGAGCTGCTAGGGCTACTGAACGAGGCCGATGACTTCGCCATAGTAGCCAAGATGAAGGAGATAGTGCCAGAATTCCAGAGCAGAAACTCGCGCTTTGAGGTGCTAGACCACGAACCCAAGGAGCAAAACCCCTCTCCGAGTGCCGAAAAGGCCTGAAAAACACCCGCTAGGCACTTAGGGGCAACCTCGCCATAAATCACCCCGCACCATGAGCCTCCGTATCGCACGGGAGCAGACAGAGACTCCCGATTTCCTATCACCCTTTAGGCATCGCCTGCCATTACAGCTACGCTTCTGCGATGCCGACCGCCTAGGGCATGTGAACAACTCGGTCTACCAGCAATTCTACGATCTTGGCCGTCTGCACTACTTCATGCACGTGCTCGGACGCCCTATCGATTGGGATGGTGTAGGGGTGGTGCTGGCTAGAGTGGAAATCGACTTCTACCGTCCGCTACACGTGGAAGAACACGCTGCGGTAGCCACCCTAGTGCCCGGCGAATTCCGAACGGCCAAAAGCTTCGAGACCCTACAGGCAATCTATAATCCAGACAGCGGGCTGGTCTACTCCATTGGGCAATCGGTAATGGTGGGCTTCGACCCCGCCACCGGGCATTCCACCGAGATACTCCCTGAATGGTGGGCGGCGATAGACAAATGGGAAAAGGGCTAAACGATACCTCTGCAAAAGCCACTGAAACCACGCAGTACGCCGTATCGCCACGGTCTCCGATAAATGTAATCGATTGATTAAAACCCTTTTAGTAATAGATCGGTAAAATCCCCACCGCTGCAAATGGCACGCATGCAGGGCTTTTGCCGAGGTCTTACCCTAGCCCCTTTCGGCAGCAGCCGCCTACGCATACAGTTAAGGGGCATCCTTACGGATGCCCCTTATTCTTTGTGCTTGGTTTGCGGATACCCTAGCTTCTAGAACGTCCCCGCTACTCCGATGGCAGCCCACGGAAGGGCGAGGCCAGGGGCAATGGTGGGGGAAAGCTCCAGCGTTAGGCAGACCCTGTTGTTGAAATGCCAGCGGAAGCCCAGCAGCGCGTCGAAATCGAAGGCGGGCGATGTGGTGGTTACATTGAGAACCGTGAGGCGCACAACGCCAACCCCAGTAACCAGCCCAACGTGCATGGCAAACCTATCGCTAAAGTTGAAGTGGAGCAGCGCGCGGGCATCAAAGTGGAACCAGAAAGGCGTGGTGAAGCCCACATAACCTCCCACAGAGAACGAGCCCTTGCCAGAGTTGAAGAATCCCGCGGCCAGCATATAGTCATAGGTCACGGCAAACTGCGGTAAGAAGACCTTCAACCCTATGCTCCCACCGAGCATCTGCGCGCCCTTGTGGTTGAGCACTCCAACCCCGCCACGGGCTGGCAGAGCTGCTGGCGCAAGGCTATAGCCCTCGCCCGTGCGAATCCCCGGCAAGGCTATGGTAGACTGGGCAGGCAGCCCACTCTCCGAAAAAAAATGTGGTGCGCTCAAGGGTGAATTTAGCGCCTTCCTCCCGAGAGATCTGGGCGCTTTTCCCCTCATCGCTACTGGCGGCCTGCACCCGTAGGGCAGGGCAGAATAGGCAGGCAAAGACCGCTACGCCTACCGTTGCACTAAGTAATTTGTGCAGAAAAATTCGGGGGGGGTGAATATGCAATTCATAATATTGCTGAAATGATTAAGAAATTAGAAACGAAAGACCGCTAGCTGCGAGCATCCACAGCACCAAACACACGGCAAAGTTAGGGGATTTCCGTTTATCCACCAAGGGGAAAATGTGGAAATTTTGGAATGCAATCCGCCCCTCCTTGCTGGAGTCGCACAGGGATAGGCTGGTGCAGCGAAGAACCCAACCTATGGCTTAGCAGAATGGCGTTCGTGTGCTTTTTGGGCAGTATAAGTGTGCGAAAATGCTGAAAATCATTCACTAATAGGGAGACCTCTGCAAAGAGTGCGTATGGGTTCAATCTTTATATAGAGGTGTCTTACCCCTTCTTGCAGGTAAATGGGTTTTAATCAGGCGATTCACTTTACCGAAGACCGTAGAGCAGGGCGTGCTGCAGTGTTATATGTTGGTTCTACAGAGATTCTGTGGTGCGTACCCCCCTTTCTGCATGCCGCACGGCTACTCGCTGTAGAGCGCTAAACACCCAGCTTTCAGCGTTCTCTGCTGGCACGCTACAGTAGGGCAATTCCGCTGCTGCCCTACAGCGGTGAGCTCCCATACCGATCACGCACTCTCACCACTCCCAGCCGGCACGAAACACCGCCAGCACTTACCCTGTGCCCGGAGCTGCCTTATCTGGGTGGCACTTATCTCAAAGAGGGGGGCATCTACCATCTGCATGTGTACGCACATCGCGAGCAGGTTCTTGTCTACCTGGTAGCCACGCCGTGGGTATATGAGAATATCCCAGCCGTTCAGGAGCTTGTTGACCTCCTTCCATTGGTGTAGCGTGGTGGCGGTGTCAGCACCCATTATCAGGCTGAAGGTCGCACCTGGGAACTTTTTGCCCAATTGGCGTAACGTGCGAACGGTGTAGGAAGGGGTTGGCATCTTGGCCTCTATATCGCACACCCTTAGCCGCCGTTCGCCTACTGCGTTCAGCACCCGTTGAATATTGGCAATCCGCTTCTCTATGGGGGCAATCTTGCTTGCATCCTTCAGCGGATTTTGCGGGCTTGGCACCAGCCACACCTCATCTACATACTCCCCAGCTAGGAAGTGCCCCGCTACCGCCAGATGCCCGTTATGCAGGGGGTCGAATGTTCCAAAGAATAGCCCTACTCGCATGGTTCAACGTTCTAGTAACACCATTTTAACACTGGCAGCAGCGCGGGGTACAGCAGCTCGGTACAAAAAAAGCACCGCGTGCGCGATGCCTTGCGTATTTTCACCTTCCCAGGAATTCACCTACTATCGCCACCGTTTCCTGCACGGCCCTTTCCAGATCATCGTTCACCACTCGGCGGTCATACCTTGGGGCATAGGCCATCTCGCTCTCTGCCCTCGCGAGCCGCTTGGCTATAACCTCGGGCGATTCGGTGCCTCGGGATTCTAGCCTCTGGCGAAGCGCATCTATGGAGGGCGGCTCTATGAATATGGTGATTGCATTGCCCCCAAAGGCCCGCTTGAGGTTCATTGCCCCTTTCACGTCGATGTCGAAGAGTGCCACCCTGCCCTTACTCCATATGCGCTCTACCTCTTGGCGAAGCGTGCCGTACTGGATTCCGGGGAACACCTCCTCCCACTCGATGAAATCACCCCGCTCGCGCCGTTGGTTGAACTCCCGTAGGGTGATGAAGTGGTACTCTACCCCATCAGTTTCCCCGGGCCTCGGCTGCCTGCATGTAGCTGACACCGAAAGCTCTAGCTGGGGGTAATACCCCATCAGCGGCTTGATGATAGAGGTCTTACCCGCGCCAGAGGGGGCGGAGAAAATGATGGACTTACCGCTTGGCTGCATGGCAGCGATGATTACAGTGCATTCAGAACCTGCTCCTTTATCTTCTCCAGGTGATCTTTCATCTGAACCACAAGCCGCTGCATGCCCACGTGGCTGGCCTTAGAGCCGAGGGTGTTTATCTCCCTCCCCATCTCCTGGGCAATGAAGCCGAGCTTGCGACCCTGCGACTCGTGCGACTCGAGGGTCTCTATGAAGTAGCGGCAATGCTGCTCTAGCCGTTGTAGCTCCTCATTCACATCGAGCCGCTCTATGTGGAATGCGAATTCCTGGGCAAGCCGAGCATCGTCTACTGGGGGCAGGTTAGGGCCAGTGAGTTGGGCTATAGCCCGCACGATGTTCTCGCGCATAAGGGTGAGCCGTTCATCTTTCAGACCATCCACATCGTTGCGCAGGGCGATGATGGTGTCTACCTGCAGCCTAAGGTCTCGCGCTGTAGCCTGCCCCTCCTGGGTTCTGCAAGCCACCAGAGCATCTACAGCCTGCTCAAAGGCACGCGTGAAGGTTCTCTTCTCCTCATCTTGCAGGGGCTTCTCCTCGCTTCGCCAAACCTCTGGCTGGCGGAGTAGCGCGGCAACCAGGGTGTCGTCGCTACAGTTCAGCTGCACCTCGTTCACGGTGGTTTGCAGCTGCAGCAGGCTGGCGGCGAACAGGGCATCGTTGACACCCAAGATCTCGGGCGATGCACCCTTCCACTGCACCTGCACATTGCACTCCACCTTGCCTCGTTCTAGGCGCATAGCCAAGAGGTTACGCACCTCCACCTCGCATGCCTTGAAGTGCGCCGGGATACGCAGCCCCACGAGGTCGAGCCCCTTGCTATTCACGGTTCGAAGCTCTACCGTAATGGTGCAAGTAGGGGCGGAGGCTTCCCCCCGCCCGAACCCAGTCATCGATTGTAGCATAGTAGGTCTACAGCCTCTCCAGCTGTACCGTAAAGTGCCGCATTATCGGGGCTTCCCAGGCGATTTTTACCCCGTGCTTAATCTGCTCCCGGCGGTCGAATACATTCTTCAGCGCCGCAGCCACCACATTCATATGGTTGTCAGTATAGGTGCGGCGAGGTATGGCTAAGCGTAGGAGGTCGAGTCCACCGAAGCGGTTCTGCTTGGTCTCCGGATCGCGGTCAGCCAGGATGTAGCCGATTTCACACCCGCGGATGCCGGCCTCTAGGTAGAGCTCCACCGTGAGTGTCTGGGCGGGGAACTCCTCCTTGGGCACATTGGTCAGGATACGGGTTGCATCTACGAATATGGCATGCCCCCCGGCTGGGCGTTGGTAGGGGATATCGTATTCATCGAGCTTAGCCCCTAGGTACTGCACCTGGTGGATACGCGTGTAGAGGTTGTCGAATTCCGTGTTCTCGTCAAGCCCCACGGCTAGTGCCTCCATATCGCGCCCGTTCATCCCTCCGTAGGTGATGTAGCCCTCGTTCACTATGCAGAAGACCTTGGCGGCATCGTACCAGTCGGCATGCTTGGTGGCGAAAAAGCCCCCCATATTCACTATGGCATCCTTCTTCGCGCTCATGGTCATGCCATCAGCGTAGGAGAACATCTCGCGGCATATCTCCTTTATGCTCTTGTTCTCGTAGCCCTTCTCGCGGGTTTTGATGAAGTAGGCGTTCTCGGCAAAGCGGGCGCTATCGATCACCACCCGTTTCCCGAACTTCTGGGCTAGCGCATAGCACTCCCTGAGGTTCTGCATGCTCACGGGCTGCCCACCCGCGGTGTTGTTAGTGCAGGTGATGATGATGAAGGGGATCCGGTCCTTGTACTCGTTAAGGGCGGCCTCCAGCTTCTTAGGATCCACATTGCCCTTAAAGGGGATCTCCAGCTGGGTGTTTTTGGCCTCGTCTATGGTGCAGTCGAGGGCAATGGCACCGCGCGATTCTATGTGCCCCTTGGTGGTGTCAAAGTGCGAGTTGCCGGGCACCACATCGCCCTTATGCACGGTGGCTGAGAAGAACACATTCTCGGCAGCGCGCCCCTGGTGGGTGGGGAGTACGTAGGGGAAACCCGTGATCCTGGTTACCGTGTCCTTGAACTTGAAGAACGACCGTGCGCCTGCGTAGCTCTCGTCGCCCATCATCATGGCGCTCCACTGGCGATCGCTCATAGCACCAGTGCCTGAGTCGGTAAGCAGGTCGATAAATACCTGTTCTGCCCGAAGCTGAAATACGTTGTAGTGCGCCTCTTTCAGCCAAGCCTCACGCTCTGCCCGGCTGCTCTGCCGTATAGGCTCTACCATTTTGATGCGGAACGATTCTGAGAAGGGTAGCTCCATGATTGTAAATCTTTAACGCGATTGATGATTCTTTACACTGACCAACTCGCCGCAAAGGTAGCAAAAAATTTGCCAAAAGAGGCTTTATTACCTACCTTTGTCCCGAATGTTAGTAACCGAATGGATGCCACTAGGCCAACCGCCCTGCCTGTGTACTTGGTGCTTCTGGGCGATTCTGGAGCATTCTCCAGGGTGCTAGCGTGTCAATAGTGCTTTGTGATAATTGAAACAACCGTTAATTAGTAGATTTTTTATGCCAACATCCCCGCTCGTATCCATCATCATGGGCTCCACCTCTGACTATGAGGTGATGCGCAAAGCCGCTGAATTCCTCGACAGCATGGAGATCCCCTTTGAACTCAACGCCCTCTCGGCGCACCGCACGCCAGAGCTGGTGGCCAAGTATGCCCACGAGGCCGAGGCTCGCGGCGTGCGGGTGATAATAGCAGGAGCGGGGGGGGCGGCCCATCTCCCCGGGGTGATTGCGGCCTCCACGCCCCTCCCGGTGCTGGGCGTCCCCATCAAGTCGAGCAACTCCATTGAGGGGTTTGACTCCATCCTCTCCATCCTCCAGATGCCCTCTGGAATCCCGGTGGCCACCATGGCGGTGGATGGCGCGCAGAATGCCGCGATCTTCGCCTGCCAGATCTTGGCCATCGCCTACCCTGAGATCCACGCCAAGGTGGTTGCCCACAAGTCTAAGCTCGCCGAGAAGGTAGCCAAGGCCAACCAGGAACTCGCCGTGAAAGAATTCAAATTCCGGGTGAAATAAGGCTATTCGCCCGACCAACCTCGCCACCGAATGCCTACACCAGCCGAATACCTACAAGGGCAAGCTACCACCCCACTCCTGCTTGAGGGTGACGCATTAGAAGTTCTGCGCAGCCTACCCACAGCCTGCGTGGACTGCTGCATTACCAGCCCTCCCTACTGGCAGAAACGCCAATACGCCAATGGGGGTATTGGGCTAGAGGCTACCCCTGGCCAATACGTGGGCAAACTCCTAGAAGTGACCCGCGAGGTGCGAAGGGTGCTGAAACCCTACGGGGTCTTCTGGCTGAACTTGGGCGATTCATACCATAGCAAATCTCTACAGGGCATCCCGTGGAGGTTAGCAATAGCAATGCTCGACGAAGGATGGATTCTCCGCAATGACGTAATCTGGCACAAGTGCAAGGGGGGGATGAATGCGAGTGGAGACCGGTTCGCCTCCATGTTTGAGCATTTCTTTTTTTTCGTAAAGCAAGAAAAATACTACTTCGATGCAGAGGCTATTCGCGCCAAACCTCGTAGAGCCGTAGTGCGGAATGGGGCTGTAGTATCGGCCACTGGTGTTAGCGGTGTACGGTTCCGTAGGCAAATCGAATTATCAACAAGCCTCTCTGAGCAGGAAAAACGGGAAGCGACCAAGGCCCTAGATGCCGCGCTGGCGAGGGTAATGCAGGGCGAACTGGCCGATTTTCGCATGGTCATTCGCAATACGCAGCGCGCTACGCATTCAGATTCAACCCTCCTCTCTGGCAGAGCCCGAGAACTCAAGGAAAAAGGCTTCTACTTTCTCTTCTACCATCCCGATGGAACCTTGCCTGGCGACGTCTGGGAGATCCTCCCAGAAGACTCCCAGAATCGCGTACTCCACTTTGCCCCCTACCCAGAGGAACTCTGCATCATACCCATAAAGGCAACCTGCCCGGCAGGGGGTGTTGTTCTCGACCCTTTCTGCGGAACAGGCACAACGCTTAAGGTGGCACAGGAGCTGAACAGGAGGGCTATAGGCATCGATCTATCCCCCGAATACCTCGAGCTGGCACAAAAACGCATATGCAAAAAAACCGAGAACTCTTTACCTTTCCAGTATCAGACCGAACCCTCAACTGGCCAGCAATCATAGCCGAACAGAGCTGTCGCTACTCTGGCAAGCCGTGCTACAAAGTACGTAAAAGTTTACCGACAGTGGCCATCGGCACATGCACGGTGGCGGGGAACTCGCCCACACATCCCCTCATCGTGTGTCCACACCGAATTCTGGAACGCATGCAACTATTCACAGATTGCCTACACCTTCTCACATGGCATACTCCTGGAAATGAACTCCATGTGGTGTCCGAGGTGGCGATGCCTGGCGGCTTTGTCGACTACTTCCTGATATCGGCTAACGAAGATCGGAGGGTGCAGGACTTTGTTGCACTGGAAATTCAGACACTCGACACTACAGGGTCTGTTTGGAATGAACGGGCGCAACTTTTGCAGGAACTCGGCGTGAAGAACACAAGCAAAAGCTACCCGCACAGCTCTTATGGTATAAATTGGAAGATGTCGGCCAAAACCATTCTGATGCAGCTCCACCATAAAGTCTCCCTGTTCGAGTCCGTCAATAGGCATATCGTCCTTGTGCTACAAGACGAACTTCTCAACTACATAAAGAGGGAATTTACTGCAGACCACCTTGCCAATCCACCCGCTACAGGCGATCCTATGCACTTCCATTCATACCGGCTGGAGACCAAATCGAAGAGGCTGCGGCTGGTATTAGATTGCCGTTGTAGCACCAATTCGCAAGGGATAACACGCCTACTTGGTATGCCGGCAGTCCACGATGTCAGATTTCAGACTATAGCGGATTCCTTGGCAAAAAGAATCTCTGATGCCACGGTTTTTACACCATTTAGCTAGAAGTTCTGCTTTTATCTTTCGAAAAATTATAATTCACGTTGCCTCCAATGCCTCCCGTCCATCCCAAGAAGCGCATGGGTCAGCACTTCCTGACCGATACTGAGGCCATTGCCAGCATTGTTCGCGCGGTGCAGGGTGCTGATACCGTTGTAGAAATAGGCCCGGGCATGGGCGTACTCACCCGAGGCCTGCTAGAACGGTTCGGTAGCCGCCTCCACTGCCTAGAGGTAGACCGTGAGGCCGTGGCCTACCTGCGCCGCGAATTCCCCTCCCTGGGGAGCAACCTCCATGAGGGCGATTGCCTCCGATTCGATTTCTCCACCCTCCCCGGCAGCATGGCGTGGGCGGGCAACCTCCCCTACAATATCTCCTCGCAGATCCTATTCCAGCTGCTCGACCAGCGCGACAGGGTGGCGGAAGCCGTCTTCATGCTACAGCGCGAAGTGGCCACCCGCATAGCCGAAGGGGCTGGGAGTAGAGACTATGGCATCCTCAGCGTGCTGCTACAGGCCTGGTACAGCGTAGAGTACCTCTTCACACTTTCGCCCGAGGCCTTTAATCCCCCGCCTGCCGTATACAGCGGAGTGGTACGACTAACCCGCAACTCAACCACCGCCCTTGGGTGCGATTTTTCCCTCTTTACCCGTGTGGTGAAAGGGGCGTTCAACCAGCGCCGTAAGATGCTGCGCAAGAGCCTCCCGGGGGCTTTGGGCATCCCGCTCCCCGAGATACCATACGCCGACAAACGGCCCGAGCAGCTAGGCGTTCCCGAGTTCGTAGCCCTTACATGCGCTGTGGCTGAGCAGCTTCCCAAGCAGTAGGGGCACGGCCTGTACCCCATAGCTCTGGCGAATTTTCAGCCCGCACACGCTGGGAAACCCTTGCGTACGCACACCGCGAACGGCTGAAAAATCCCCCTGCTACTCGTACTAACGAATTCCCCCCGAACCTCCCCCTCGCCACCAAAAGCTGGGGCGAACATCCGCTATTCTGGGATT
>JABCOB020000145.1 GCA_013333835.2 Bacteroidia bacterium | reverse complement strand
GAGGCTCGCAAGGATCTGGAGCGATTCCTCCAGAAGCACGTCTACCTTGGCCTCACGGTTCAGGTGGCCGATAACTGGCGCGACGACCCAGATCAGCTCAAGCGATTCGGGTATACAGAGTAGGGCGGAATACCGCAAAATCTGATTCAACGGGCGATGCGAAGAGCATCGTCCGTTTTTTTTTGGCAATGTAGTAAGCGAATCCATCCAGAGTGATTTTCCTAACGGTGGAGAATTTAAAGGGGGCATAGCACCGTAGGAGATTTTCGGTCAGGGTAGTATACGTCATTCACATTTTTTACCTGTGTTAAACAAATGATAAATAGTATAATAGAACCTGAGAAACACTTTTTTTTGATTCACCCATGCTATCGGATGAAAAATAGGTACTAACTTAGCGGTATGAAAAAGTTGATAGCCGTATTTGTTGCGTCACTGCTTGCCTTTCCTTCGGCTGTTGCCCAAGTGGCTAGAGTAAGCCTCACGCTACAGGATAGCGCAGGTAGGCCGCTGCCCGATGTTACCTGTATATTTACCCCCGAGGGGGAGCAAAGGCACGCTGCAGTGTACTGGACCGATGCGCAAGGCCACATGGCGGGCACGGTTTCCGTGGGTCACTACGGGCTACGGTTCACCTACCTCGGGCAGAATCTGCAAGAGATATCAGTGAACGTGATAGGCGATACAGACCTGGGCATGGTAGTGGCCGCCTCTCCAGTGCAGGAGATCGAGCGGGTGGTAGTCCAGGGCGATGCAGAACGCATCGAGCGGAAGGCCAACCTCACCACGGTGAAGATTCAGGGGACTCCGCTGGAGGCGGTCGGCACGCTGCTCGATGTACTGCGCGAAATGCCTCGGGTGGAGGTTACAGAAGATGCAGTGTCCATCTTCGGGCATGGCACGCCGGCCATATTCATAGACGGTCGGGAGGTGCAGGATGCCAACGAACTTGCGCGCGTGAAATCGTCACAGATTCGCAATGTGGAGATCACCACGAACCCCTCTGGTAGGTACGGGGTAAATGTAGGCTCGGCCATCATCATCACCACCTACCGTAAGCGGAGCGAATACCTCGGGTTCGACCTCTACGACAAACTCGGACGGCGTAACGGATGGACGAATACTGCGGATGCAAGCGGTTTCCTTAGCATGCCCCGGATCGATATCCTTCTCGGGATTCACGAGCTTGAGAGCACCAACCGCCTGCACGATGAGGAGGTGTTCCACTACGGCATCTCGCGGGGTACGGTGGATAATCGTCTGCTTGCGAATCGCCGTCGACAAAATCGTGAGCTATCGGGTGGCGCCAAGCTGTTCTACCATCTGAGCAGTAGCCATACGCTCAACCTGTATGTAGGTGCCCAGCCGAGCCGTAGGAAACGAACTGTGATAGCGGGTGATTTCTCGCACCAGTTACGCCCGCATTCTGGTTCAACCATTGGGGAAGAGCTTCCCTTCCGGAGCGAAACCCTAGATAAAAATCAGGGCTACACCGTGGGGGGCGGTTACGATTTCCAGACTGAGCGGACAACCGCAGCCATCACTGGCAGCTACTACTGGACGGGAGCTGAATCGGAGCGGGCGATCCTCTACGGGACAGGCGGGGTGCCAGATGCCTACCGTACCGTATCGCGCGCCCGCCTTCTCTTTGCCAAAGGAGATCTCTCCCACAGGCTGGGCGATTTTGAACTTTCCCTAGGGGCAGACTACGCACGCACAGCGCGTGAAGGGGAGTATAGCCGCGCGCAGCTCGCCTCCGATCAGTTCCGGCAAGATCGCCTAGGGGGCTACGTGGGCTGCACCTACTCGCTGGGTGAGCAGTGGCGGCTTCAGGGGCAGCTCGGGGCAGAGTACGTGGATTATCGGTACTATGCAGACCGGGTGCTGCAGACCGGGCAGAGCCGCAGGTCGCTCGATCTTCTCCCTGTGGTCACCCTGGGCTACGAGTCTGATAATCTGGCTCTCGAGCTGGCGTACAGGGAGATGGTGGATAGACCCTCCTACGAGCAGCTCTCCTCGAACCACTTCATGAACAATCGGTATCTCCGCTGGGATGGCAACCCCAATCTGCGCACCAGCCGGCTGCGCGAGGTCGCATGCAACCTCTCCTACGGGTGGCTATCGTGGGAGGTCTCCTACAGCAGGGTCTACGCACGTGTCTTTGAGGTGGCGCGGCTGCATGACGATGCCCAGGCCATAGTGCTGGTCGCCCCCATGAATCTGCCAGACCACAACCAGTACTTCACCGCGCTCGCCTTCAGCCCGAAGATCTGGCATCTCTCCATAAACGGGCAGGTTGGCGTGCAGCTCCAAGATCTGCACTACAATGGCCAGCGCTACACGCACCCCTTTGTGGCCTACTCGCTGCGAGTACGGTACGCAGTAGGGTGGGGATGGAACCTAACTCTTGGGGTACGCTCCCACGTGCGCGGTGGGAGCTACGCCACTGGGGTTACGAAGGGATACATCAATGCAGATGGGCGCATATCGAAAAGCTGGCTCGGGGGGCAGCTCGTAACTCAGCTGATAGCCGACGATATATTCAATACGGCCTACGAGAACATCCTCCTGGAGACCAACGGAATCCAGCGGGACAGCTTTTCGCGGGGTGGGATTCGCGGCATCTTCCTCTCCGTACAGTACCGTTGGGGTATGAAAACTACGAAGAAACCAAACGAGGTGTCCGACGAGGTACAGCGATTGTAGTAGATGTTGTGT
>JABCOB020000144.1 GCA_013333835.2 Bacteroidia bacterium | reverse complement strand
GGCCCCCAGCTCTGGATTCGAGACTCTGGCATCGGCATCCCCCCCCAGATGCTCGCCAACCTCGGGCGATACGGGCAAAACATCCACCGGACGGGTACAAACGGCGAGGAGGGGAGCGGACTTGGGCTTCTAACGGCCTTCCACCTGGCCAATAGGACTGGTATACAGATTAAAGCCTCCTCGCGCCCCGGCCTGGGCACCACCTTCACCCTCCTCTTCACGCTACGCACCCCTCCTCCCCTGAAAAGCCAGCAGAAGCTCTCCATCCGCATGGCGCACATGCTCGGGCTTAACCCTCTACCCAGCCGATGGGAAAAAACGTAGTGGATTGTGTTGCAGAACAGGGAGATCCAACAGGCGTTTGAGTACCCCCCCGATGCGCTACGTGGAGTACTACCATTGCATCCAGCTCTGGCCCTAGGGGAAGAGCAACGCACGCAATACAAGCTGGAAAACAGCGTTAAGCAATCAGAAACCATCCAACTTTAAGGGCGCAGTCCACGGCTTCCCCCCTATCGATAAGGCTTGATTCTATGCCCCACCCTGAAAACACAAAAACTCTTACCCCGAAAGCACTGGGAATAACGCCCACCTGCACGCCCAAAATCTATCATTCGATAAACTAGATTCAATGGTTAACATCATTATCGTAGAGGATCATCCCCTCTTCCGTATGGGTGTAAAAAACACCATCGAAAAATCGGGCGAAAACTTCCGCGTAATGGGTGAAGCCTCCAATGCTGCCGAACTCTTTGAGCTTTTAAAAACCCGAAAGCCCGACCTCATCCTGCTCGATATCGTACTCCCCGATCTCCGCGGCGAAGAGATTGCGCGCAGACTCAAGGTTGAATACCCCAACATAAAGGTTCTCGTGCTCTCGGCCGAGACCACCGAGGCGGCAATATATGACCTGGTGAGCATTGGTGTAGCGGGCTTTATCTCCAAGCAGGTCGTAGCTACCGACATCATCCGCGCCATACGGGAGGTAATGTGCGGCAATGAATACTACGGTACCGACATAGCCACCATCCTAAGCCGGATCATGTTCGACCATGAGCACGCCCCAAAAGATACCCCCACCACCACCCTTACCCCCCGCGAGCTAGAGGTGGTAGAACGCCTGTGCGAGGGGAAGCCCACCAAAATCATCAGCGCCGAGCTGGGTATATCAGATCGCACCGTGGAGGCGCATAAGAATAACCTCTACCAAAAGCTCGGGCTTCGCAACCAGGTAGAGCTGGCGCGCTACTGCTTCAAAAAGGGCATCGTCAAGCTGGAGTAGTAGCCCGCTCTACACAAGAACAGAGGGCATCCTAGAATCGGATGCGCCCTCGCCCTACGAACGCCTATCGCACCCCCAGGCCGCACAGCCTGGGGGTGCGTCTGTTTTGGACGATACCATTCCGTGCTCTTCAGCTCGCCTAGGCGCGACGCGGCACGCCACGTCGCTACTAAAAACTCGGCAGACGAACGCCGCCCCCCCCTTCCCTAGCGGATTCCCCGCCTATTCAGCACCCTGTGGTACTCGGCAGCGTACCTCGCGTGCTGCTCGCCTGTACGGGAAAAATGGTGGTAGCCCGATAGGTCTGCCCGCGCGCAGAAGTAGAGATAATCGTGCCTATTGTAGTGTAGCACAGCCTCTATGGCCTGGAGGCTGGCAATGGCTATAGGTCCAGGAGGCAGCCCGGGGTGGATGTAGGTGTTGTAGGGCGAATCGATCTGCGTGTGTATTTTCAGAATCCTCTTCAGGGTAAGATCCCCCGCGGCAAACTTGGCCGTTGGGCAGGCCTGTAGAGGCATATTCGCCCGAAGCCTATTCATGTAGACCCCCGCCACCGTTGGCAGCTCGCTTGGGTGTAGCACTTCCTCCTGGATTATAGAGGCTAGCGTGGCGACCTCCAGTGGCGTTAGCCCGATATCCCGTGCCTGCCGAACTCTCCCCTCATTCCAGAAGGCTTTGTACTCCCTGTAGAGCCGAGCCACAAGCTTGGGGGGCGTTATATCCCAGTAGACCTGGTAGGTATTCGGGACGAGCATGGAGGGGAATGTGGCGCGTGTAAATCCATACTCACTCCACATCTGCTGATCGGTCAGCGCCTCCAGAATGGCGAGCGAATCGGCCTCGAGCTGACCAGCCAAGTGGGCAGCCACCTCGCCCAGTGTACGGGCTGGCAGCATTACCAGATTCACTGGGGTCTGCCGCCGCGAGGCTATCAGATTGAGAATCTGCCGAGTGGTCATCCCTCTGTTCACAGTGTAGCGTCCCCCAAAGCCCGCGGCTGGCGTGGTACGCGAGGCGAGCAATGCACGTAGCAGGTCGGGGTCATCCAGCACCCCCTCCGCCGTCAGCTGCTGCACCAGCTCGCCCGGCGAAGTACCAGAGGGGATGCAAATAACCACGCTCTCCTTGGCGAAGGCCGTATTGGGCCTAAAGTACGCCGGGAGGTAACGGAGCAGAACGTACCCCCCCGCAAGCCCAGCTATAGCTAGCAGAATAATAGCTATGACCGCAATCTTTTTCCTTGTTTTCATAGGTTAAAGCAAATATAATGTTCCCACTAGGATTTCCTTCCGCGGGGTTCCCCCAGGCTTATCGTTCTCCAGTGGTAGCCCTGGTCGCGCAGCTGCGGTGTAAAGCCCGCAGCTCTGATAGCCCGCTGCATACCCTCAGCATCCATCCGATTCTGCGCACCCGCGGAGGCCACCACGTTCTCCTCTATCATTATGCTTCCCATATCATCTGCCCCCGCCCACAGCGACAGGGTCCCAATATCGCGCCCCACAGTGAGCCACGAGGCCTGCACGTGCCTGATATTATGCAGCATGAGCCTCGCGATGGCCACCATACGCAGATGCTCTACCCCTGTGGCCGGGTGCACATCGTTCCTTCCCTGCAGTTTGGTATTGCCCAGCATGCAGGGCCAAGGGATGAAGGCGAGAAAACCCACACTCCCCTCTGGCTTCGCAGCCTGCAAATCCCTTATGACCAACAGATGCTGAATCCTCTCCTCCACGGTCTCTAGCTGCCCGTACATCATGGTGGCCGAGGTGAGCAGCCCGAGCCTATGGGCAATGCGCATAACCTCAACCCACTCATCCACAGACGCTTTCCTTGGCGACACTATATTGCGCACCCGCTGCACCAGGATCTCAGCCCCGGCACCTGGCAGTGAATCGAGCCCCGCCTCGCGCAGGGCCAACAGGGTAGCCTCCACGCTAATCCCCTCTAGCCTAGCGATGTGCAATACCTCTGCTGGGCCCAGCGCATGCAGCTTCACGGTGGGGAATTCGGCCTTCAGCGCACGGAATAGGTTTGTGTAAAAGGCCAACCCATACTTCGGGTGAAGCCCTCCCTGCAGTAGCACCTGGTCGCCCCCCAGCGCCAGCAGTTCGCCTATCTTACTCCTGTACTCCTCTAGGGTTGTGGTGAAGGGCTTAAGCACGCCGGCCCCCGCATGGAAACTGCAGAATAGGCAGGCAGAGCTACAGACGTTCGTGATGTTGATATTCCGGTCTATCTGCCAGGTTACCACAGGCTCTGGGTTGTGCAGCAAACGCACCTGGTGGGCCGTAGCCATAAGCTCATCCAAAGGGGCAGAGTACCACAACGCCACCCCCTCCTCCCTGGATAGGGGCGTAAGGGCGAGCGCCTTCTGGTAGATCTGCTCAAGCTCCATGACCCTTTACCCCGCCAGCCCGACGAGGGCTATTTTCTCATTGAGCCGCCGGTACTCTACGTAGAGCAACGACAGGCAGAGGATGGTAGCGCAGAAATCCGCTATAGGGGTGGAAAACCACACCCCGCCCAACCCGTAGAACCGGGGGATTATCAGCAGCAGCGGGATTAGGAATACCACCTGGCGTACCAGAGCCACAATGGCGGCGTAGCCGGCCTTGCCCACCCCTTGGAAGTAGCCTGCCGACACGATCTGGATGGAGGCCAACGGGAAAAGCAGGAAGAAGATGCGCAACCCCTGCACGCCTACATGCAGCAGATTCACATCCTTCGCATCGAACATCCTGATAATGGACGCCGGGAACAGCTGCACCAACAGCTCGCCGAAAAGCCCGATTGAAATCCCCGATACAAAGCAAAGCACCAAGCACTTACGCACACGCTTAAAGGCCATAGCCCCCCAATTGTAACCATAGATCGGCTGCGCAGACTGGTTGAGGGCAACCACCGACATCCCCAGGAGCTGGGCAATGGAGTTGATAATGCCGATGGCGCTCATGGCGTAGTCGCTCCCGTAGGTCACCAGCTGCACATTGTACACGCTCTGCATCACGCTGCCCGCGAGCTGGTTCGCGAAGGCCGAGAAGCCAACCGTGATAATGGAGAGCGTAATCGGCCAGCTGAAACGCACGTATGCCCACCGGAGCTTTAGCACCGAGCGCCTGCTGCTAAAGTGGGCTACCACCCACACCGTAAGCACTACCTGTGAGAGCACCGTGGCCCAGGCAGCACCCGCCACGCCCCAGCCGAAGGGGAAGATGAAGAGGTAGTCGAGCACCGTGTTCACCCCCGCGCTTATGAACATGCTGGTCATCGCGATCCTCAGGTTGCCTTCGGAGCGAATGAAGTTGTTCACCGAGAAACCCACAATGGTGAACACTGACCCGAGCAGTATGATATTCAGGTAGCTACGGGCATACCCGAATGTAACGTCTGTAATGCCGAACAGCCCCAGCATCCAGTCGCGCAGAAGGAATGCCACCACGCTGAAGGTGACACCGACCACAATCATCAGCAGGAAATCGGTCCCGAGTACCCTCTCTGCCTTGGCCAGATTGCCCTCGCCCAGCGCAATGGAGGCACGCACCGACCCCCCAATCCCCAGCATGAGCCCAAAGGCATTCTGCAGCAGCATGATGGGGAAAACCGCCGAGAGTCCCGCCAACGCCAGTGAACCCACTCCCTGCCCTATGAATATGCGATCGACAATGTTGTAGAGCGACATAACGACCACCCCTGCGAATGCCGGCGGGAAAAACTTCCACAGCAAGCGAGAAATGGGCATGTGCGCCAATTCCTGCACATTACGACTACGAAATACTAGGGGAGTGCTTTCGTCGGCTCTGTTCGTCTTCAACATACTTACGCTAAGCATTTTACGCTTGGGAATCCCTCGCTACTCAGCCTGGCAAAGGTAGCAAAAAGGGACGACATGGGTAGCGCACGGCGAAAAAGCCCCCGCCTGAGGGTACATCAGCCAGACCAGCTCCACACCTGCGCCGTACCATCGCCGTACCAGGGCCGCTTCATGTTCGGATTTCGCTTTAAGGCGAAACCCGAACTTGAAGCGACGCATGTCCCTGGTTGGTAGGGCGAAGGTGGGGAGAAGGTGGGGGCTTTTTGCCATGCTGGCAAGGTCTAGAGCGCAACCTCTGCAAAAGTCCCAAGGGGTTCACGCTTTTACAGGGGTATTGCCTCCTCTTTCGGGTAAGATGGAGCTGAAGAGGTTGAATCGGCTAAGGCTCTCAGGCCCATAGGTCTTCGTAAGGGTGATAAACTGCCCGATGGGTGCCATTTGGCCTGCTGCGGTACGGACAAAAAAATTATTGAGCGACTCGGGATCGACCCTGCTCTCTGGCGGGGCCTGCAGCATCACCCGGTAGATTTTAGAGAACCGATTAACGTTTGATGCGTAAGTTCCTCCCAGGTAGCTCGATAGAATTCCAAGCACTGACGATGGCGATACGCCTGCCCGTTTGCATTGCACAGCATCCACATCCACCCGATACTGGGCGTACTTGGTGCTAAAAGTGGTAACGGCACGCTGGATGGCTGGCTGCCTATTCAGCGCGTCTATAAAGGACTGCGTATGCTCAAAGAGGGTCTCAATGCTACCGCCCTGCTTATCCTGCACGTAGATCTGCAAACCGTTGCTAGCGCCGTACCCGCTGATCATGGGAGGGGCAAAGGCAAAAATCCGCGCCGTGGTAATATCCGCTGTCCGGCTAAGGATCTGGGCAATCACAGCGTTCTTGCTATTCGCCTCTCCCTTGCGTTGCGCAAAGGGTTTGAGCTTGATGATGAATGTACCCGCAGCGGCACTCTGCCCGCCCCCCATGAAGTTGAACCCTGTAATCTTGGCAAAGGTCTGGATCTGTGGGATGGTTGCGATTCTCGCCTCCACCTCATCCATTATCGCATTGGTGCTGGCGAGCGTGCTGCCCGGAGAGGCGGTTACCGAAGCGAAAACGGTACCCGTGTCCTCATCGGGTATCAGCCCTGTGGGGGTGGTACGTATCAGGATGTAAAGCCCCAATAGGGCAACGGCTAAAGCTCCCCACACAATCCACTTCCGCTTGAAGAATGCGAAGACCGCCCGCTTGTACTTCCGCTGCACAGCCCCGAAGGCCGTATCGAACGCCAAGTGGAATCTGCTGGAGAAGCTGAGCTTTTTCCCATCCTCTACGGAGGCGTGGGGCGTCATGATTAGCGCGCACATGGCCGGTGAAAGCGTAAGGGCATTGAGAGCCGAAATCCCCACGGCAGCAGCCATAGTAAGGCCAAACTACTTGTAGAATACGCCGTAAGTTCCTCCCATAAAAGCCACTGGGATGAAAACCGCCATGAAGACCAGCGTAGTGGTTATGATGGCCGAGGTGATTCCGCCCATGGCGTCTATGGTGGCGAGGTAGGGCGATTTATACCCGATGTCGAACTTGGCCTGCACGGCCTCCACCACCACTATGGCATCATCGGCCACCGTGCCTATCACCAGCACAAGGGCAAAGAGCGTTAGCAGGTTGATGGAGAACCCTATAGCGTACATGAAGGCGAATGTGCCCACGAGCGATACCACAATGGAGACCATCGGGATTAGGGTAGCCCGCCCGCTCTGCAGGAACACGTACACCACTATCATCACCAGCACGAAGGCCTCCAGCAGCGTCCGTATAACCTTAGAGGTGGAGTCGTCTAGGAAGTCCTTCACGCTCATCATATCGCCTAGCACCATATCGGCAGGCAACGAGGCCTTCACCTGCTCCATAAGTGCGTCGATATTCTTGATGATCTCATTGGCATTCGACCCTGCAGTCTGGTTCACCATGAAGGTAACGCCAGGATGCCCATCTATCGAGTTCTCGTAGTTGTAGCCCGATGCCCCCAGCTCAATATCGGCCACATCGCGAAGGCGCAGCACCGTACCGCCTGCATTGGCACGCACAACCAGATTCCCGAACTCCTCGGGCGTTTCATACCGGCCGCGGTAGCGCAATGAATACTGAAACGTGTTAGACGAGTTCGCCCCCAGCACTCCCGTTGGGGCCTCTATATTCTGCTCCCCGAGTACAGTGGTGATATCTTGCGGAATGAGTCCGTACTGGGCTAGCACCTCGGGTTTCAGCCAGATGCGCATGGCGTAGTCCCCACCCATCACCATCACCTCTCCCACTCCCTGCACCCGTTGAATCTGCGGAATCAGATTGATCTTGAGATAGTTGCTCAGGAAGATTCTATCATAAGTTCCGCCAGGGCTCGAAAGGCTCATGATCTTGAGCTGGCTATTCTGCCGCTTACGCACAGTAACCCCCACACGGGTAACCTCGGCCGGGAGTGATGCCTGCACGCTCGTTACGCAATTTTGCACGTTCACGGCGGCCATATCGGCATTTGTACCCTGCTTGAAGTAGACCGTGATATTCCCCCCTCCCGTGTTGGTGGCGTTCGAGGTCATGTAGAGCATATTCTCCACCCCATTGATGGCCTCCTCCAGGGGGACGATTACGCTCTTCATCACCGTTTCGGCACTAGCGCCCATGTAGCTAGTCGATACCGCGATGGGAGGCGGTGCAATACTGGGGAACTGCTCTATGGGTAGCTGCGTACTCCCTATAATCCCGAGCATTAGGATAAGCACCGAGATC
>JABCOB020000143.1 GCA_013333835.2 Bacteroidia bacterium | reverse complement strand
CTCGCGCTTCACCTCTACTATATCCTGCGAACTCGGCAGCGTTTCCTTCCGAATCTTGAACTTTATCGCCTTCTGGAAGAACTGAAAACGGCGTTTTTCTGAGGGAACAACGAACGTAATGGCAGTACCCCGCTTACCCGCGCGCCCGGTACGTCCCACACGGTGCACATAGGACTCGGGGTCCTGCGGCAGGCTGTAGTTGATAACGTGCGAAAGATCGGCTATATCTATCCCTCGAGCTGCCACATCGGTAGCTACCAGTATATTCACCAGCCGTCTGCGGAACTTGCTTAGGGTTTTCTCACGTTGAGCCTGCGATATTTCACCGTGAAGCCCTTCGGCACTGTAGCCCCGCTCCACCAGCTTCATGGTCAAGTCGTCTACATCACTCCGCGTGCGGCAGAACACCAAACCGTAGAATTCCGGCTCTATGTCCACAATCCTAGTCAGCGCATCGAATTTATCGCCACCCCGCACATCAAAGTAGATCTGATCGGCCAAGTGCGTAGGTTTCTGCTCTTTATCCACCTGCAGCACCTTGGGTTCGTGCATATACCTACGCGAGAGCTTCACTATCCGATCTGGCATTGTGGCAGAGAAGAGCATCATGCGGTGAGGCCCCGTCACATGCGATAGGATCTCTTCCACATCATCAATGAAGCCCATGTTTAGCATCTCATCGGCCTCGTCCAGCACCACCCACTGCACGCCCTCTAGGTGCAGGTCGCCACGCTTTATCAGGTCTATTATTCGCCCGGGAGTACCCACCACCACGTGCACACCCCGACGAAGCCTACGCTGCTGCTCAGAAATCGACTGCCCGCCGTATACTGTAAGAAGCTGGATATTCCGATGCCCTCGGAGTGAGCCTATCTCATCGGTCACCTGCACCGCCAACTCTCGCGTTGGGGCTAGTATTAATGCCAACGGATGGTCTGCTGAGGAATCTATCTTCTCCAGTATGGGTAGCCCGAAGGCTGCAGTTTTCCCTGTTCCTGTTTGGGCCTGACCTATAATATCGCAATCCTCTTGCAGCAATACCGGAATCGCAAGCCGCTGGATAGGCGGGGGGGTCTCAAAACCTTTCGCTGAAATGGCCTCTAGCGACTCGGCCGACAAACCAAGGTCGGCAAACTTCAAATCTTCTGTCTGTTCACTCATCAATATCGCACTCCCAACTCTAACCTTTTATCCCACGGACATCTCTATATATTTTTATCCGTGGCTGTAAATGAAACTTGCTGGCAAAAACCGGATGCTTAATTAGGCGTTGCGCTGTTTTTCGCAATTGGAATTCTATACGCCCTCGTTGGCTCTCTACCAGCAGAAAGCCATCGCAACCCAAATCTATTTCTTCACCGTTGGAGATTTTCCGTCTTTCTTCCCCTCCAGTATCGGTACAGCCCTCTTATCCCAATGCTCCAGCAGATCCAAAGCCTCACGCATCTCCCCAGAGCGAGCATTGAGGTAATGCACCATGTCGCTGAAAGAGAATAGCGTACGCACCATATAGGCCTTAACCCTCCACTGCAGCATAGCCGTATCCCGTGTCGTTAGCCCTGCCTCTGGCACTGGCACTTTCTGCGATACTCCCTGCGCCACTATAGTATCAATATCAGCCTTTTGCAAGGTAAAACCAGACACAAACCGCTCTTGGTTCGGGTATTGCTTCACGAGCCGCCCCCTATTGGCATCCACATAGCGCAACGACCATTGGTTAAGCTCCCCTACCCTGTCTAACTTCGATACGTATTCTGACCATTCCGTCGTGTCTAACGGTACGAACACGTCTGGCAAAATCCCACCACCACCATACACCCTCCTGCCGGTTCGTAGCGTACGGTAGCTCGTAGTATCGGTTCGGTGGATGCTGTCTGCGGAGAAAACCTCCCCTTTCGTGTAGCGTTCGGCAAAGCCCTTCCGGTACCCCTGGGTATCGCCCAGCTCGTAGGGCGTCTGGATGAGGCGTCCCGAGGGGGTGTAGTAATGCGCCACCGTAATCCGCATTAGCGAGCCATCGGGAAGTGGCACCTGATTCTGCACCAACCCCTTGCCGAAAGTCCTACGCCCCACCACTATCCCCCTATCCCAATCCTGTATAGCGCCAGAGAAGATCTCGCTCGCCGAGGCCGTGTACTCATCCACCAGCACTACTAGTGGCAGTTTCTCCTCCTTCGTTCCCAACCGTTGCGCCGTGAACTCCTGTGGTGGTACAGCCCTACCGCGTACTACGAGGGTGCGAGCACCAGCCGGCAAAAAGATTCCTGCCATACCTGTAGCCTGTTGCATGATACCGCCGCCATTCCCACGCAGATCTATGATCAGGCCACGCTTCATACCCTTCTTGCGGAGTGCCGAAAGCGCATCTATAAACTCTTTCTCCGTGTTGAGCGCATACCGGTTGAGCCGCACGTAGCCTATACCAGGAGCTGCCATATACTGCGCATCCACGCTGTGGATGGGGATATCATCACGGGTTAGCCTGAAGTGGAGCGTATCCATTTGCCGCAGGGCGTGTACCCACACCTTCGTCCCTTTAGGCCCCCTTAGCAGCTTGGTCACCCTGCTGTTAGTGAGGCCTATACCAGCCACATCCAGCGTATCTATACGGATTATCCTATCGCCTGCCCGCATACCATTTCGCTCTGCTGGCGCATTGGGTATCGCATTCACCACCAACAGGGTATCGCGCTGGATGCTAAACTCAATCCCAATCCCGCTAAAAGTCCCGGTTAGCTCCTCATTCACATCCTGCGCCTCCTTCGCACTGATGTAGGCCGAATGGGGATCAAGCTGCTGTAGCACAGCCTGTATTCCCTTCTCCACCAGCTGCCCCTCATTCACCGTGTCTACGTAGTAATGGGTCACATAGTTGAGGAATGCCAGCATCTTGGCATCTGCTGGGCTAATCCCCTTCCACTGCGCATGCAATGGTAAAGCATTAGCCAAGAAAAGCATGAAGCACACCGCACTCCATGCGTATCGTACACCTACGAATTTTGTTCGCATAGCAAACACCCTGCCTTAAATTCTCCTATTGCCCTACTCCCACTCTATCGTAGCTGGCGGCTTGCTGCTCACATCGTACACCACCCTGTTCACGCCCCGCACCCCGTTGATGATGTCGTTTGAAATCCGCCCCAGCACCTCGTAGGGGATGGGGTACCAGTCCGCCGTCATCCCGTCCACCGAGGTCACAGCCCGCAGCGCAACCACGCTTTCGTAGGTTCTCTCATCGCCCATTACGCCCACAGAGCGCACCGGGAGCAAAATCGCGCCTGCCTGCCAGATCTTATCGTAGAGCCCCGCGCGCCGAAGCCCATCCACATACACCGCATCGGCCTCTTGCAGCACCAGAACACGCTCACGCGTCACCTCACCCAGAATACGGATAGCTAGCCCCGGCCCTGGGAATGGATGACGCCCCAAAATCTCAGCTGGAATCCCCAGCTCTGCCCCCACTCTGCGCACCTCGTCCTTGAATAGAAGCCGAAGTGGCTCCACTATCCGCAGCGCCATATCCTTTGGCAAGCCCCCCACATTGTGGTGCGACTTGATGGTGACGCTCGGCCCATTCACCGATACCGACTCTATCACATCGGGGTATATCGTCCCTTGCGCTAGCCATTTAATGCCCTTCAACCCGGCAGCTGCCCGGTCGAACTCTTCCACAAACAGCCGCCCGATGATCTTGCGTTTAGCCTCGGGATCCTCCACCCCTTTCAGCGCGCCTAGGAATCGTTCACCCGCATCTACCCCAACCACCCGCAGTCCCATCCCCTCATACTGCCTAAGCACCTGGGCGTACTCACCTTTACGCAGCAGCCCATGGTCTACAAAAATACACGTGAGCCTATCGCCTATCGCCCTATGGAGCAGCGCAGCGGCTACCGTGCTGTCCACACCGCCCGAGAGCCCGAGCACCACCCCATCGTCGCCAAGCTTAGCCCGGAGTTCCTTCACGGTCTGCTCCACAAAAGCCCTGGACGTCCAGTCTCCTTTGCATCCGCACACCTCTAGCAGAAAAGTGCGGAGCAGCTCCAAACCGCACTCGGAGTGCGACACTTCCGGGTGGAATTGCACACCGTAGGTGATGTTGTCGCCCGCCGAAAAGGCCGCAATAGGTATCGATTCTGTAGAGGCCAGCACCTGCCACCCTTCGGGCAAGCGGGCTATCGTATCGCCGTGTGACATCCACACCACGCTCCCCTTACGGATTGCAGCCCCCAATCCTACGCCATCCGTAGTTCCGCAGAGTTCTGCTCTTCCGTATTCCCGCTTGGCACTGCGCTCCACCGCCCCACCGAACGCATGGGCCAATAGCTGCGCTCCATAGCAAATCCCCAGCACCGGAACACGCCCTAGGAATGCTGAAAAATCCACCTTGGGAGCATTGGCATCATGCACAGACCGTGGGCTACCCGAGAGTACCACACCCCGCAACCCCTCAGTGATCTCCACACCCGCAGTGTAGGGATGCACCTCGCAGTACACCCCTATTTCCCTGATTCGTCGCGCTATAAGCTGTGTGTACTGCGACCCGAAGTCCAGAACCAACACCCACTCACGGCCTGCCGTATTGCCCATAAACCCTGCGCTGCCAATTACCATTCAGGGCGCAAAGGTAATGTTTTTTGGCAATAAACCGAAGACCGCCGCGAATAATACTCCAAAATCCCCACGCACCTGCCCTCCCCAAAAGCCCACACAAGACCGCAGCAAAAAGCGCATGAACGAGGCGGCATGATTAGCGTCACAATGCGGCATTAATAACCGCGACGCGGCACGCCACGTCGCTACAAACGCCGGAGATCCCGCCAGGAGCACTCGCGAGTGGGCGGGCAACTCGCGGCTCGCCCCTACAGCACCGCCCCTACCAAGAGCGGAACAGCAAATCTCGCCAATTGGTAGAAATGGGGTTCTCTGCCGCATCTTTATCACGACGCGGCACGCCGCGGCGCGACAATCTTCGAGAAATGGAATTGCGTGATTGAAAGG
>JABCOB020000142.1 GCA_013333835.2 Bacteroidia bacterium | reverse complement strand
CATCATCCACGGGAATAAAGAGGATGCCGCAAAGCGCGTTGTCCTCTCCTGCATTGCCAGTGCCCAGCAACTCCGCTTCACCATTCAAGATGAGGGGAAGGGGTTTGACCACGAGCACTACAACGACCCCACAGTGCCAGACAACACGCTGAAATCGAGCGGTAGGGGAATCTTCATCACCCGCTGTTTCTGCGACGAGGTGGCCTACGAGAAAAACGGGGCCACGGCCATTCTCACCTTCACCCGAAAATAGCCGCCCATGCCCATCGTCTTCGCCAATCGCAACATCACCTTCTTGCTCCGCCACAAGCAGGAGCTTAGGGACTCCATTGCCAAGATAATCGCAGACTACGGGCTACGGGCTGGGCGCATTGACTACCGATTCTGCGATAAGCACTACATCAGGCGGATCAACATACAGTTCCTCCGCCATCATTACTACACTGACATCATCACATTTGGCAACCTAGAGGGCAATGTGGTGAATGCAGACATCCTGATTGCCAAGGATATAGTGCAAGAGAACTCTTTGCGATTCGGTACTGCGTTCCCCGATGAGATGGCCCGCGTTATATTCCACGGGATTCTCCACCTGGTGGGGCTGAATGATAAAACCGAAGAGGAGGCCAAAGCCATGCGCAGCGCCGAGGAAAAATACCTCGCCTATTTCCACTCCCTACTGTGAACCAACAGGTTCGGCTACTGTCCGCTTCAGAGGGGCCGTGGGTGCAAAAACGCACTCGCGGCTCTTTTTTTTGTCGATTGAATCAAGACGCAAAACCCGCATAAACGATGCGGCGTGGGCAGGGCGGGCACTCGCGAGTGGGCGGGCAACTTTCGGCCCGCCTCTACAGCACCTCCCCTACCAAGATTGCGATAGCAAATCTCGCCAATTGATAGAAATGCTATTTTCTTCTGTAAACCTCACATAAACGCTGCAGAGGTCTTCTCACGGCACAGGATCGTACCCGCTTCCGCCCCACGGGTTGCAGCGCAGTACCCGGCGTACACAGAGGTAGGTTCCCTTTAGAGGGCCGTGCTTTATCAGCGCCTCCTTGCAATAGCTAGAGCACGTGGGCGTAAAACGGCACGACGGCAGCGTAAGGGGCGATATGAATAGCTGATAGCAGCGTATTGGCAGCACCAGAATCCACACCATCACCCGCCGAATTCCGGCCTTAAGCCCCCTCCACCACGCCCGTTGCATCTATCCCCTCCTCTATTTTGCGTAGGATTCTCCCCATAGCCGCCATCGACTTTTGAAATGTTGGCAGCCCTCGGTCCACCACTACCACTGCGATTGTAAGGTGCAGATTACGCTGCGCACAAATCTGGCGTAATCCCATAGCCTGCAGCCTATAGGCTTCACGCATTCTCCGCTTATGGGCATGCCGTTCTACCGAGAGCTTACAGAGCCGCTTGGGCGCTATGAACACCATTTTGATGCCCGCCTCCCCCTCTGTTCCCACCAAGAACAGCGCTCTGTAGGGGAAGCTAAAAAGGCGCGTCCCTTTGCGGAATAGGCGTTCTGTTTCTCGCTTATTCGGTAGCCGCTCTGCCCTTGGGAATGCGAAAGGATGCACCTTTACACCTTCTCGCATGGTCGGTTCTGATAATCTACCCGCCCTCTGCTAAGCGGGAGGCTACTTCTTCTTGGTATTGTTCTCGGCTATGAAGTGTTCGAGCGCCTCGGTCATGCTCTTGCACGCCGCCGTGGGCACTGCCACCTGCAGGGTATAGCCCGCCCGTTTCACCGCGTTATGGGTGCTCTTGCCAAAGGCGGCTATCACCTTATCGCCCTGCTCAAAGTTGGGGAAATTCTCCTGCAACGATTTGATACCCTGGGGGCTGTAGAACACCAGCGCATCGAAGGTGTTGATATCCAGATCCTGCAGCGGCGAGCTTACGGTACGGTACAGTATCACCTTCGTGAGCCGAATGCCCTCCTTACGTATATCGCGGGGGATGTCTGCCTTGTGCACATCTGAAAGCGGTATCAGAAAACGCTCCGTTTTAAAGCGCTGCATCGATTTGATAAGCGTTTTCAGCTCCCCGTCCTCCGGGAAAAAGATTTTGCGCTTACGGTAGATCGTATACTTCTGCAGGTAGAGCGCCACCTGCTCCGATGTGCAGAAATAGCGCGTGGTCTCAGGCACCGTGTAGCGAATCTCCTCCGCGATACGGAAAAAGTGGTCTACCGCCGTGCGCGTAGTAAACACTATGGAGGGGAACTTGGCAAAATCGATTTTCTGCTTGCGAAATTCGTATGCCGTTAGCCCCTCTACCTGGATAAAGGGGCGGAATACCATTTCAAGCCCGAGCTTGTCGGCCATCCGCAGATACGGGGATTGCGCCTGCTCTGGACGTGGTTGTGACACGAGCACCTTCTTGATCTTCACAGCTGTACCTTTATAGACTGTTGTGAAAAATGCAAAACGCAATGGCTCAAATAAAACTTACGCCATTGTAAATCCTCACCGCCCGCTCTCCGTTGGGATACCCATTGGTGCCGGGCGTACAATAATTCCACACGCCTAAGCTGGCCAAACACCCTGGCCAACGCGCAAAAGAACGCTCGAATCACACCACCACTGTAAATTGCGTTATATCCCTCTGCTACAGCTGCCCGAGCAGCCTGAGAATAAAGAGTAACGGGGCCAATTCCAGCGCACAAAGGTACAAAAAATAGTAGAACACGCCGAACCTGTACCGCGCAAACACCACCGCCACCCGCAGCACCCGGTAAAGCAATACCGCCCCCAGCAGCACCAGCACGCCTATGCGCAGCGCGGTGGCCCACACGCCCGTTGACAGGAATGTGAGCGGGATGGCCAACACGAAAAGCGGCAACCAGGCAAGACGATTGATAAACTGCAGCTGCCTCCATATCGTATACGCTCCCCCTGCACGGTTGGTCAGCCAACCCGCGGTGAATATAACCACCCCCTGCAGCGCGTAGCGGGTGAATATCAGACCCGTAAGGATAGCCACCACGCCGTAGGGCGGCATGCCCTCGAGCCACTCTACACTGCCCAATGGTAGCAACAGCCAGCCGAGGTATCCCAGCACCAGGCAGTAGAGCAGGTCGGCCAGCAGGTTGAATCCAAGAACATTCAGCGCCGATACCGTCTCTAGCATCTCTACCGTCCGCCTCCTGAACAGCAAGCCGACGTACTTTCTCGTCGTCTCGCGAAAGTAGATCCTGGCCACCGCCGTCAGCAGGGCGTAGCCTACCAAAAAAAACAGCCCGAATACCATATCCACCCTCTGCAGCACTAGAGGTTCGCCCTTGTCCTGCAGAGGCTGCACCGTAAGCACGCCGTGATGCGCCAAGGGGATTTCGCCCCCCTTAAATGGCGCAACCTGCACTATGGGCTTCGGCAGTGCTATCAATTTCGGCAATGAATCAGACAGCCGCAGCGCCTCGTAGCTCCTACCGTCGAGCACGGCTACTGGGTGGCTAGCCGTATACACCTGTAGCGGGAACACCGTATCGCACTGCACAGGCTCGGGTATAACCGGCTGCGGTACGGGTTCGCGCCGAATGCGGACAGTCCGCTGCTGGCGTATGGCCGCCTCTCGCTTGGCTACCAGCTGGTCGAGGCTGTCGAGATTCACCGGGCGCGAAAGGAGAGGATTCCGTATGCTGTCGAGATTCTCTATAGGCATGCCTTACTGTTTCTCTGCGTTTGTTGCTCTCCTGGGGAGATTCTCACACGGGTTCTTAGTGGACTAGGAGCTCTGCCTAGGCGAACAGCTACTGCCGCATGTTGAGATTCCTACAAAACACCCTCATACGGCATTGCACACCGCGTGGCTACTGCCATTGATAAGGGTAAGCGATTGATTAAAATTCTTTTAACTACATACAAGAACGTGAAATCCTCTACCTATAGCACACCTGCGGAACTTGTGCAACGGTCTCTCGTCTTTGCGTGCTCCATTATTCCTTTCCATCCAACGCTGGGGTACAGGCTAGCGTTCGTACCACTTCAGCCGCCTTCACCAGGCTCTCCACGGGCAGATACTCGTACACGCTATGGAAATTCATGCCCCCGGCGAAAATATTAGGGCACGGGAGGCCACGCCATGTGAGTACAGCCCCATCAGTCCCCCCGCGTATTGGCTGTTCTATGGGCTCTATACCGCAGCTGCGCATTGCACGCCGAGCATGCTCTACCACCCACATTTTTCCCTCCAGCTTCTCGCGCATATTGCGGTACTGCTGCTCCACCTCTAGCGTTACTGCCTCTATGCCGTACTGCCTACGCAGAGAATCGGCCACCCGCTCCATATCAGCCAGCATCCGCATGAACACCCTGGCATCGTGGTGGCGCACTATGTAGTCAAGCTCCGCCCTTGCCACGCAGCCCTCCATGTGGTAGGGATGGAAAAAGCCTTGGCGTCCCTCTGTATTCTCTGGCCGTGCCGCGAGTAGCGGATCGCTATCGAAATCCCTTGCCATGGTTAGGGCGTTACGCATCTTTCCCTTGGCATCGCCAGGGTGGCAGGGTACGCCGCTGAACACCACCCGCACTCTTGCCGCATTGAAGCACTCCCATTGCAGTTCACCTACCCTTCCTCCATCTACGGTGTAGGCGTATTGCGCTGGGAATGTTGCCAGCTCAAAGTGCTCCACCCCACGGCCTATCTCCTCGTCAAGGGTAAAGGCTATCGCCACTGGTGCATGCGATGCCTTCGGGTTGAGGCTTAGCCAATACAGCACCTCCATCAGCGCAGCTACACCCGCCTTATCATCAGCCCCCAGAAGCGTATTGCCATCGGTCACCACCAGATCTTGCCCACGGTACTCCAGCAGCTCGGGAAACTCCTGTGGGCTAAGCACCACGTTCCCGTTCAGGGCAATATCACTCCCTCCGTAGGCTGATACCACCCGGGGCTTCACAGGGCTACCCGGGGCATCGGGGGCGGTGTCTACATGGGCAAAGAATCCAACGCACGGCTCCTGGGCAAGCTCGCCAACCCCGGGAATGTAGAGCGTAAGGTAGCCGTAGCTATCTACCGCCACCCCGCTATAGCCCATAGCGCGCAGCTCCTCGGCAAGCAGCTGGATCAGCTCCCGCTGCCCAGACGTGCTAGGGTAAGCATCGCCATCCTCGCGGCTCTGCGCGTCCACCGCTACGTATCGGAGAAAACGCCCCAACAGTGATGTCCGATCAATCATGGGTAAAATGTACGTGCATACGCAAAATAGGAGAGCATTCGTAAAATGGCGAGCAACTATGCTTGGATGGGGAGCACTCGGGGTGGGTGGGCAACTCTCGGCCCGCCCCTACAGCACCGCCCCTACCGAGATCTTCATATCAAAAGTCGTTACTGGATAGAAATGTAAGGATCTTCTAGAACCCCTCAGCATTACCCATTTAAACGCCGCGGCGTGATTAATAAAGCCGTAGTATGGTACAATTACGCAGGGCGATTCGCCATACCCCTGTGGAGATATGGCGAATCGCCCCGTGTAAGGTTTATCCCTCTACCTCAGCACCGCCTCGCCCGTTCCTGCGAGCGAACCGTGTATGTAGGCCTCCACCTTGTAGTTACCCTTCGCGTAGGTGCCCTTTTCGCCGTAGAATACGCAGAGATCCAAATCCGCATTGGCGTACTCCACTTCGCGCACGGCAGAGTAGGCCACCGTCTCGCCATTGAGCGTGAAGATGCCCCCCTCTGGGTCTGCAAGCAGCACCCCATCGGGCGCAAAAATCCGCAGGTAGACGAGGCACGACCCCGACTTGGCAATGGGGTTGGCCATAAGCGTCATGCACACCTTGAGCTTCACGGTGCGCGAGGCTTTATTCACCACCTTCTCCCGCCCATTGAGCCCCACCAGCGAGATGCTGCGCGCCTGGATTACCGAGCCACGCTGTACCGCCTCGCTCAGGGTCTCGTTCTCGCTCGAGAGCTTCTGGACGTTGAGCTGCGCCTCGGTGTACTCGCCTCGTACCCGGCTATTCTCCTCTACAAGCTCCTTGTTGAGCGTGTTGAGGGAGTCGATCTCGCCCACCATCTTACGCATAATCGCGCGCAGCGTGCCCAGCTCCTTCTGGTACTCCTTGATCTTCTTATAGCTCACCGCCTTCACGCTCTTCACCTCAGCCAAGAGCTTCTCGGCCCGCGCCTTCTCGTCGGTGAGCTTTTCGAGTAGGCTTGCGTTGTCGGTCTTCAGATCGTTGTAATCCACAAGCACCTGCTCCAGGTTCCGCGATATGGAATCGCGCTGCTCCTCGAGCAGAGCCTGCATCTGTACAGATTGCGTATGCTTTACGTAGTAGAGGACTCCCAGCCCTACCGCCGCCAGCAGCAGCAGCACCACTAAGGTTGCCAGAAGACCAACTACCTTGTTCTTAGGCCTAGAGCCCGAATCTTTCGACCGGGCATCAGCCCTCCAATCATCCTGCGCCATAGCACCCCTCAATTTTTGGAAATTTCTACAAAAGTAACTCTCTCTACGCATTGGTGTTTGCGCTTCTACACCATGATTTTTACGAAGCGCCCACAGTTTTCCACCAATTGCGTTCACACGTTAATAAACGCATTAACGGTGCAATTCCGTATACCTCAAAAGTCAAATAGGGCTGTTTCATTAAAATTCTGTACCCATGCGCCCTCTACTTTTCACCCTCCTAGCCACAGAGAATCATTAGGTTTTACCAAAGCAGGGCCCCGCAGAAAGAAAATGCGACTTCCGTAATTTTGGCAAAAGACCGAGAGGGCGGAAGATTCTTAAATCGCGACGCGGCACGCCACGTCGCTACAAGGACGAGGGCGCGCAAGGATGACACGCATGAATACGGTGATTATGGTGACGCGGGCGGGGAAATCTTCGCGAAAACCGCGAAGACCCCGCCCCTACAGTCCGCATTGCGGGGAGGGTACTGTGACGACCGGCGCTTGGTGGTAACGGCAAGGTACGCCGCGCTGGCATTTGCAATAATCGCCCCGCCTCGCTACCTTTGCCCTACGTAGCGCCAGTTAAAAAGATTGATAGAAATGGGCGGCGCGGCAGAAAACGACGCGGCACGCCGCGTCGCTACGGTCTTCGAAAATCTGCATTGCATGATTGAAATCTTTTTACCGCAAGAAGGAGAAAGACGCCCTATAAAAGATTGAACCCATACGGGAATTT
>JABCOB020000141.1 GCA_013333835.2 Bacteroidia bacterium | reverse complement strand
TAGAGTTCAAGGGGCCGATTGAGCAAGGTCTGCGAAAAGCTAACGCTCGGTGCATCGGGTTGCTGGGCGTAGTAGAACTGGGGGTACTGGTTGGAGAAATGCACCCTACTCCACTCGTATGCCGCTCCGCTCTGGACAACTACGGCTGCGGAGGGATAGTAGGTAAAATCGAGATTTGCGTAGCCCCACGTATTATGCTGGGCCGCCACTAGCACCCCATGGGCATACTGGGTGCGCGAGAGGTCTGAGCCGAGGTTGAGGCTCAGGTACCCATTGCCCACGCGTTGCTTGAGGTTGAGTATATTGAAGTTCCGCATACGAGAGGCGGTAGCATCACCCCAATAGCCTAGGCTGTAGGCTCTTGCCCTATAGCGTTCGTCTATTCCGTAAGCATAGAGGTTCGCGGTGGTATTCTGGGCTATTTGCCAGTGCGCATTAACCCCCACATCACCACCGGAGAATCCCTTTAGCCGCTCGGGATGATTGAGCCAAACGAGCCCCGCACCATTCTGGTAATTGCCGTATAGCTGCACAAAGCTCTTCTCGCCGAGGGGTTCACCGTGCATCAGCCCAAGATTCATGAGCGCAAGGCTCACCGTGGAGTAGCGATGATCTAGCTGGCTGGGCGTCTCTATGTCTACCAGCCCCGCGGTGGCATTGCCATACACCACAGGCGGACAGCTAGCGTACACACGCTGCCGCGCCACCAGCTCGGTGTTCAGCAGGCTGAACATCCCGGTACCATCTATCTGGCCAGAGCGCACGGGGTTGTTGATCGGCACTCCGTTCACCAGCACACGGGTCATGTCTGCGCTGCTACCGCGGAGCTCTGGGTTAGCGCTCTCCTCGGTGTTGGTAGATGCAGGGAGGCTGGCAACCATCTTCAGGGCATCACCCGCAGCATCGGGCATGCTGTAGATCTCCATTCGGCTAACCTCTCTGATACTGAATTCACGGCTGGCCGAGGGGTTCGCACGCACCACCACCTCGCGTAGCTGCTGCTCGTTGCTCTGCATTCTTATGGCAATCGGCTTGCTTACATCTACCTCCCTAAGCGCCATACGAACGGTTTGAAGCCCCATATACAGCACAACAAGCGTGTCGGTAGCCACAGCCTCCCGCGCCACCCTTAGCTGAAACTGACCGTCTTCACCCGATATTGCGCCCTTCCTCGGGTGCTGCTGCAGGTAGATCGTAGCGCCTACCAACGGATTCCGTGCCCCATCAGCCACGGTACCCTGCAGGGCGACCTCCTGCGCCACCACGCCAAGCGGGCAGGCTAGCGCCAGTGCCGCTCCGCATAAAAGAGCCCCTAGGGATAACCTCAACATGGATATTTCAGGATTAGGGACATTGGATTGCCACACGGAAGATGCCATAGCCAGCACCCCACCATAGCGGCATCGTTCGACGATCTGCTATTCCATCCGCAGTACTCGTTGCGGGGAATCGCCACAAAAGAACCCTATTCTGGCCACCAGCCTTACACCCTCATCAAGCGGAGCGGGATGCCCCACGGTACTTACAGTTCCATGTGGAAGAAGACTCGCGCTGCAAAGCACCACGGGGCATGCTCCGTAGCTACTCCATCACGGGTGGCACTGCGGCCATTCAGTCCTCCTACTTACCCTCCAGAGCCTTGCGGGCCTGCTCTAGGTATTGCGACTTTGGATAGTCACGCTCAGCCACCCCGAGCCATTGCTTAGCCTCAGCCCATTTCTCCTGTTTCACGTAGAGGTCGATGAGCATCCCTATTGCCTGTTCGCGCCCCCAGGTGGGCATCGTTCCGCCTTCTACAGCGGGCTGCGTGCTACTGGCCGCCTTCAGCAGGTATCCTTCAGCCTTCTTGCCACCACCGAACTGCGCGGGGGTGTAGTAGTCTGACTGCCCTAGGATGTACCATGCCCGGGCATTCGCGGGGTCTAGCTCCAGCGCCTTGTGGGCACTTTCACCCACCTTCTGCAAGAGCACACCCGCCTCTGCTCCATTCTTGAACATCAGCCCGAAGCTCTGGCAGGCTGCCAGCAGCGCCCAGTCCTCTGCGCTCTTCTCGCCAAGCGACTCGATACTCCCTATTGCCTGGTTGATCGCCTTCTCGCTCGCGGTACGGTCGCCCGACTTAAGGTAGTAGACGCTACGGTAGTACTGGATGAAATTACGCCAGTAGATCGCCAGGCGGTTGGCCTTCAGGGCATCCACAGAGAGCACCCCATCGAGGCTGTCGAGCGGAGAAGGATTCTGCATGGCAAACGAACGCCCAAGAGCTGCCCCTATCTTGCCTTCAATACCCGCTAGAGGTGTGGAACTCTGAGCAAAAACACTGAACGATAGGCAGATTGCCACTACGAACGTGAATAGGTATTTCATGATGCTTACAGTATTAGTTTGATACAACAAATATAGTGAAAATCTACGAGATACGAAATTTTACGCAAAACCACTTGCACATTTCCCTTTGTTTGGGCAAAAAGCCCCTTTTTTAATAGCTACTCAGAGTGATAATCAGTCCCTATTCAGGCTCTGTGCAACGCCAAACATGCTGTCCAGATCCCATTCCTGGCACCATTCTCCCGTTCCTAAAAAAATCCCCTCATGCTTTTTACGCACAAGGGGATTCTGAATACCCACG
>JABCOB020000140.1 GCA_013333835.2 Bacteroidia bacterium | reverse complement strand
GCGTAAGCCGGCCTTTTTCCTTACGCGAGATAGCGCCCTGGAGACGGATAGTATGCGGGAAAACATAACGCAGATATTCAGGCAGTATAGCCCAGATACCTGCGTTAGGGTGGTGTAGAAAGCTGTGTAATTCTGCTGGCCATGCAGTTCCAGTTTAAGATTCAGGAATTCCAGACCCGTGCCGTGAAGGCTGTGGAGGATGTCTTTGCAGGGCAACCTACATCTGAGATGCCTGAGTTTTATAGCCGTATGGCAGGTGGCGGCTTGCCCTTTGCTGACCAGACGCTCGGCTATCGTAATGCGGGCGTGAGGCTGGATGCCGACAGCTTGCTCACGAATGTACGACAGGTTCAGCGTAGGGAGGGTATTCTGCTGTCAGAGCATCTGAGCCAACCCAAGGGGCTGGGGGCGTGCGCTTTGGATGTGGAGATGGAGACGGGCACGGGCAAGACCTATGTCTACATTGCCACGATGCACCAGCTCATGAGTAGCTATGGCTGGAGCAAGTATATAGTGGTGGTGCCTAGCGTGGCTATACGAGAGGGGGTGCGCAAGAGTTTTAGCCTGCTCGAGGATCACTTCATGGAGCTCTACGGACGCAAGCCGCGGGTGTTTGTGTATGATAGCGAGCGGCTTCAGCTGATAGATGCCTTTGCCTCTGATAGCGGGTTGAACGTGATGATAATCAATGCGCAGGCATTCAATAGCTCCTTTAGCGAGGCGAATGCGCAAGAGGGGAGGAAGGGCAATGCGAGCGCGCGGATCATCTTTAGCGCGCGGGACGAATTCCAGAGCCGCCGCCCTATAGAGGTCCTGGCTGCCTGTAGGCCGATAGTAGTGCTAGATGAACCCCAAAAACTCGAGGGGGAGGCTACTCAGGCTGCGCTACGGCAGTTCGATCCGCTATTCACGCTCTACTATTCTGCTACGCACCGCACGGTACACAACACCGTTTACGCTCTGGATGCGCTGGATGCGTACCAGCAGCGCTTGGTGAAGTGCATTCAGGTGAAGGGATTTGAGCTACGGGATCTGCTGGGCACTGCGGGATATCTGTACGTGGAGGAGATACGTGTGTATCCAGATGCCCCTCCAACGGCTAAAATAGAGATTGAGGTCCGCGGACATAATGGGAAAATCCGCAGGGTAGGGCGGCGATTCGTTACTGGCGATTCGCTACGGGAAGCCGCCGGAGGGCTGCTACAGTATGAAGGCTACGATGTGGCTGATATTGACCCAAGCACCTCCAGCGTACTATTCCAGAATGGGAGGAGATTGCGAACCGGCGAGCTGCAGGGTGATACAAGCGAGAAGACGCTACAGCGGCTGCAGATTCGTGAGACGATAGCCTCGCATTTCGAGAAAGAGGAGCAGCTCTACGGCTTGGGGGTAAAGTGCCTATCATTGTTCTTCATCGACACCGTGGGGCATTATAAGTGCTACGATGGGAAGGGGCAAGAGCAGCCGGGGTTTCTGTGGAAGATGTTCGAGGAGGAGTATGAAAGCTACATAGAGGCCAATTCGGTACAATTCTCCCCAGAGTATCGACGCTATATCAGCCGATTCACGCCCGGGCAGGTGCACCGAGGGTATTTTTCGGTGGATCGAAAGAACGGAAGGGCTGTAGATAGTACTGTGAAACGGGGCGAGAGTTCAGCTGAAGATGTATCTGCATATGACCTAATACTCAAGGAAAAAGAACGACTCCTTAGCCTAGAGGAACCCGTGCGGTTCATATTTTCGCACTCTGCGCTCCGGGAGGGATGGGATAACCCGAATGTGTTTCAGATTTGCACTCTACGCCATGCCCAATCGTCTATCGCCAAGCATCAGGAGGTAGGGCGTGGACTTCGCCTGTGTGTGAACGAGCGTGGCGAGCGCATGGATGCCGAACGGTTGGGGCGGGCTGTGCACGATATCAACTGCCTGACCGTAATTGCCAATGAGAGCTACCGCAGCTTTGTGTCTGGGCTGCAGCATGATGTAGACCAGCAGCTTCGCCCTCGTCCGCGCCGGGTAGATGCGACTTTCTTCACCACCCTAGAGGTGGATACTCCCCAGGGGCGCCGTGCTGTAACGGCAGACGAGGCACAGGCTATCGCAAGCTACCTCTGGGCGAATGACTACGTAGCCAACGGGCGTGTAACCGAGGCCTACCTGAAGGCTGTGGATAATGGGACGCTCGCGCCGCTACCCGAAAAGCTGGCCTCGCTAGCCGATGCGGTGCATACGGCAATTGCCAAGTCGTATCAAGAGAATTATGCCCAGCTAGAAGTGGAGGATGGGCTTGCGGCTAAGATCCCCGCTAATCGGCTGAATGCCAATTTTTACAAGAAGGAATTTCAGCAACTCTGGAGCTTGATAAACCGTAAGTGGGTTTACACTGTCCACTACAGCTCGGAGGAGTTGATTGCTAATTCTATAGCAGCGGTAGACCAAGGGCTAGCCGTAGGTTCCCCCAATTGGGGTATGGCGGTAGGACGGCAGGGAGAGTCGGCTACATTCATCCCAGAGCGGACAGCCACCCACGCTTTAGTGCCAGTGCTGGCTAGCGTGGTGCGGTACGATCTGGTGGGCGAGGTGGCAAGGGGTGCCTCCCTTACCCGTAGCTCTGCTGCAAAGATCCTTAGGGGGCTAGCTCCGGAAACATTCGCCAAATTCCAGGAGAATCCAGAGCAGTTCATCGCGGGTGTGGTGGCATTGATCCGTGAGCAGAAAGCCGCAATGATCATTGAGCATATCACCTATAGCGAGCTGGATGAGCAGTATGATTCCACCATTTTCACCGCGGGCGAGCACAGGAACTTTGCCCGTGCCATGCTCACGAAAAAGCACATATCAGACTACCTCTATACTGATGGACAGGCAGCGGAGAGCGTAGAACGTCGGTTTGCTGAGGAACTGGAACTGGCCGTGGAGGTCTCAGTGTACGCCAAGCTTCCCCGGGCATTTCAGATCCCCACTCCCATGGGCAGCTATACGCCAGATTGGGCTATAGTGCTACGGGAAGGGAACGAACGGCATATCTACTTTGTCGCTGAAACCAAAGGGAGTCTAGAAACGCTATCTCTCCGCGGTATCGAAAAGGTGAAAGTGGACTGCGCCCGGCGGCTATTCGAATCGCTGCGAAAAGGGAGGGTATACTATAGGCAGGTGGCCAGCTACGCAGACCTGGTCAATGCCCTGGGGAGCGAGTGAGTGTTTTGGTGGAGTTTGGCCATTTCTCTACCTTTGACCCACAATTGCCGAGCGGGTGGGAGCTGGCAATATAGTGTGTAATATTGCAGGGCTACAGCTGTGCAATCTCGCCTGCCCGCGGGCTAGGATGCTGGAGGGGCTGGGACGATTTGGCAGATGGGTTGGGATGGGGTAAGGGGTAGGGCTGTATTTTCACATTAAAACTGGAGTCTATGGAGGGAAAGGTGCAATCGGTGGAAGAGCTGCTAGGAGGCACTTCAAAGCAGCTCATAGTGCCCATTTACCAGCGTCACTATAGCTGGGGGAAGGAGCAGTGCAAACAGCTCTGGGAAGATATCATACGGCTACAGGGGATGCCCAATGGGAAGCATTACCTTGGGACCACACTCCGCTCGATGACTTCGGAGAGCGGTGAGAATGCTTCGTACATCATCGATGGGCAGCAGCGGATAACCTCTATATTCCTCTTACTAAAGGCCTTGGTAGATATAGCCGAGCGGGAGGCACTGCTGGAACGCCCTAAAAGGGTAGAGGAGGAGGCCCAGCGTAACCTACAAGAATTGCTGGAGGATCTCGAGGAAAAAACTCCCTCTGAGGAACGAGTGGCTAAGCTTTTGGAAAAGGAGCGCGAGAAGGCTAGGCGAATGATGGGGGAACACATTGAATGCCAGGTAGACCCCACTAACTTTCGCAATACGATCATACAAACCGATCTCCTAGATCTCCACTCGCAGGGGGATGAACGTTTTCACATCAGGCCCAATGGACTCGACCTTAAAGATTTGCGGGCGATCTTCGACGAACCAGATGGGCTCGACAGCATCAACCGGCCCATCCTGGTG
>JABCOB020000139.1 GCA_013333835.2 Bacteroidia bacterium | reverse complement strand
GACACCTACCGCATTCCGCTAGTGGTGGCAGGGCCCTGCTCGGCAGAGAACCCCGAGCAGGTGTTGACCTGTGCGCACGAGCTGGCGAGGCTTGGATGTGTAGATTTCTACAGGGCTGGGGTTTGGAAGCCTCGCACACGTCCAGGCGGTTTTGAGGGTAGGGGTAAGCAGGCGTTGCCCTGGCTGGCTCAGGCCCAGCTAGAGACGGGGATTCCTGTGTGCGTGGAGGTGGCTACAGCAGCGCATGTGCGGGCGGCTCGGGATTATGGTATAGCTTCGTATTGGATTGGGGCCCGGACAGCCTCTGATCCCTTTGCCGTGGAGGAGTTGAGCCATGCCATTCCTCCGGGCGATGGAGTCATTTTTGTGAAGAATCCCATTTCGCCCGATCTGGAACTCTGGATAGGGGCTATAGAGCGATTTCGCCGTGCTGGGCATGCACGGGTGGTGGCGGTGCATAGGGGGTTTTACGCTGCAGATGCTGCGCCATTACGGAACAGTCCTCGTTGGGAGGTTCCATTGGCGCTACGCTCCCGCCTTGGCGATCTGCAGATAGTATGCGACCCAAGCCATATAGCAGGGCGGGCTGAGCTTGTGTCGGGCATTGCGCAGCAAGCGTTAGACTATTCATTCGATGGGCTATTCGTAGAGGTGCACCCCTCACCACAGCATGCGCTGAGCGATGCGGCACAGCAGCTAACCCCGGCAGAATTCGGGGCTATGATGCGTAGGTTTCACTACTCGGTACGTGCGGGTGAACGGGAGCTTGAACCGGATTTAGCACATCTGCGCGATGAGATCGATAGGCTAGATAGCCAAATACTAGAGCTGCTCGGCGCCCGAATGCGTACTGTGCAGCGGATAGGCGCATGGAAAATGGAGCACGGGGTACAACCCTACCATCCTGGGCGCTGGAGGCAGCTGCTCGCTCACCACCTCCGCTATGGCGAGATGGTGGGGCTAGATCGGGGTTTTGTGCGCAATCTCTGCCACCTGGTGCATACCGAGGCGCTGCGGGTGCAGGGCAATATGCGTGGCGACGATACGCAAGGGGAGGTGTAACCCTGTGGCACAGGGACATTGTTGCTATTCTGGCCTAAGTACGTAGGAAGGGGCTGTAGGTGGAGAAACGGGTGGAGAATTTTCGTTAGTTAAAAAGATTCCGAATGGCTAGGCGATACAGGCTGGAGGTGCGCTTGGGTATAGTGCTCCGGGTGTTCGCGGTATGGGCGGTGCTGCTAACGGTGGCCCGGGTGGCATTCATAGTATTCCAGGGGTTCGGTGGGCATTGGGTTAGCTGGGCAGAATTCTGGGGGGCTATGCGGCATGGGGTGGCTATGGATCTGTCAGTGCTTGGGTATGTGGCTATTCCCGTGTGCCTGCTGATGGCTATGAGTGCGGTGCGTATCCAGCAGGCGGTGAGGCGTATTCTGGTGTGGTATCTCGGGTTGGTGGGTATCATAGTCATTGCGATAGTGTGTATTGATGCTGAGCTGTACCGCCATTGGCAGTTCCGGCTAGATCTCTCGGCATTCCGCTACCTCGACCATCCCAAGGAGGCGCTGGCATCTGTGCCTATAGGCGTGCTGGTGGTGGGGCTGCTGGCCGTAGTTGCGGTTTCAATGCTCTACTGGAGGTTAATAATTCGCTGGGTGTGGCCTAAAACTTTGGCGTATAGTAGATTGAGATGGTGGCAACCGATTTTTTACCTCAATGCGGCATGGGTCATGGTACTCCCCATTCGCGGAGGGATGTCTGTGGCTACCATGAATGCTGGCAGCGTCTACTTCTGCAATAACAACCTTGCCAATCACGCTGCGCTCAACCCAGTATGGACGCTAATCCGTAGCGTGGCCACCCGTAATGGCGCCGCCCTGCAGTATGCCGCGCTCTCCACCCCTGCGGAGGAACAGGAGGCGCTAACCACGCTAATGGAGCGGGGCGATGGGCTTCCCCCCGCGCTCCTGCGAACCGAACGCCCCAATGTGCTGGTGGTGCTTATGGAGAGCCAGAGCGCGCAGTTCTCCAAGCGGCTAGGCGGTATAGATGCAATGCCGTGTTTCGATTCGTTGGCTCAGGAGGGCGTGCTGTTCAGCAGGATCTACTCAGCCAGCACCCGTAGCGAGCGGGGTATTGTGGCTGTTATGGCCGGTTACCCGGGGCAGGGGAAAAAGTCGATAATCCACTACCCGGCTAAGCTGGAGAAGCTGGCTTTTCTCCCGAGAATTTTCGATTCGTTGGGCTACAGCACCGCATTCTACTACGGGGGCAATGCGGACTTTGCCAACTTCAGATCGTGCCTACTGGCCGGTGGAATGCAGCAGATTTACGATGAGAGTAACCTGGGCATAGCGCATGCGCACAGCAAGTGGGGCATACCCGATGAATATCTTTTCGCACGGGTTGCCCAAGATGCCGATACGATGCAGCGTCCGTTCTTTTGGCTCTATTTCACCCTGAGCAACCATGAGCCCTACGATCTGCCGAATAGGGACAATGCGTATGGTAGCGAAAGTGAGCGTATGGTGCGAACGGCTCGCTATGCCGATAGCTGCCTGGGCGATTTCGTCCGCCGGGCTAAGCGGCAGCCCTGGTGGCAAAATACCCTGCTAGTGGTGCTGGCAGACCACGGGCACTACTACCCCAATGGCACCGATACGGATAACCCTGAGCGCTACCATATCCCGATGCTTTGGCTTGGCGGGGCTTTGGCCGATTCTGCGGCTAGGGTGGTGGAACGGATAGGGAATCAATACGACCTGCCGGCAACGCTACTCGCGCAAATGGGAGTGGAGTACAGCGGATTCCCATTTTCACGCGATGTGCTTACCGCTCCCCACCAGTGGGCAATGCCAGTGTACAACGATGGTTTCCTGTGGATAGTGCCCGAGGGTTGGTTTGCGTGGGATAATGATTTTGCGCGTATCATCAGGAAATCTGAGGGTGAATTGCCCGATTCTATGGTACGGCAAGGGAAGGCCTTTTTCGCGGGACAGCACCGCCATTTCTGGGCGCTGTAGACAAGAGCGCAATGGGAGTATAGTTCAATGGGAGTATTGAGAAATCAATAATAATTGCTACCTTTGTGGACTAGGTGAGAATCGGGATTTTAAGGTGAAATTCGGTATCTGAACGCCTTTCAACATCCAGGAGTGGAGCGGGCAGGGCTGACTTTCTCCTCCCCGCCGGCAGGGTAAGTTGGCGCTGCGTGGGGAGGCCCTCTTGGTAACTCGGAGAACATTGTAAAACATTCTTTACCAAACTCCTACATCTAGCGGCTAGGAGATGATACAGGGAATGGCTACCGAGTGGAGAGGAAGTGCGAGCAGATACTCAAAATAGCGTATGGTCATTAGCAATGGAGGTATACGAGAGCACGAGGGGGCGAATAGTACGTGCAGGGGAATCGGGTGGGTATCGGATGGAGCACGATGGTTGCGAGGCGAATACCCAGTACGATTGGGGTAAGGATTTTACACAGCGTATAGTAGATGAGAGCATTGTGATGGTGCAGTTCAAGAACGGTCGCAATGCTTACTACCTCAATTCCAACATGCTGGAGCTCCGACGGGGCGACCTGGTGGCGGTGTCGTCGAGTCCAGGGCATGATGTGGGTGCAGTGGCTCTAACGGGTTGGTTGGCACAGCGTAGCTGGCGACGCTCGGCTGAAGGGGACCAGGGAGTGGTAGCTGAAATCTACCGGAAGGCGACGCAGGGTGATGTGGAGCGCTGGCTGAGCAATATAGCCCGCGAGTTCCCATCGATGGTGCGAGCGCGCGAGGTGGCACTAGAACTCGGATTGGGAATGAAGATTGCGGATGTGGAGTTCCAGGCCGATGGGGCTAAAGCCTCATTCTTCTACAGCGCCGAGAAGCGGGTAGACTTCAGAGAACTGGTGCGTATGCTCGCCACGGAATTCCATATCCGGGTAGAGATGCGGCAGATAGGCCCACGGCAAGAGGCTGGGCGTTTGGGCGGGTTGGGCACTTGTGGGCAGACGCTGTGCTGCGCGAGCTGGATGCACCAGTTTGCCCCAGTAACCACCAGCACGGTGAAGATGCAGGATCTCACTCCCAATCCCTTAAAGCAGGCTGGCCAGTGCGGCAAGCTGAAGTGCTGCCTAAACTTTGAGGTGGATGTGTACGCCGACGCTAAGCAAAAGCTCCCTAAGCTCAAAGGGCCGCTACGCCTGGAGGGGCAAGACCTCTACCATGTGAAGAACGATCTGTTTCGCGACTACATGTGGTTCTCTACCGAGCCTCGGGGGGCTGGCCAAATGGTGATGCTCACGCTCAAGCAGGTGCATGATGTGCTTGCGCTGAATGCAGAGGGTAAGGAGGGGGCAGCACTCACCATGTTCATTAAGCCCAAGCGGGAAGAGAGGGTGGTTGCCCTGGATTATGACCACGTGATAGAGGAGGAGAGCATTACCAGGTTTGATAAGCCCAAAAATGCGAACCGAAATCGTAAGCGTCCCAACCGTGGGGCGACAAACGGTCGTCAAGAAGGCTCACGTGCGCAGAATGGGCAGGGGCGTCCTTCTCAACCCCAGACAAATAAATCGCCCAATCAGCAGCAAGCCCAGCAGGGAGAGGCGGGTAAGCGTGCTGCAGGAGGTGGTGGCAACTCGCAACGGAGAGGAAATTTCGCCAACGGCAATCGTCCTGTATCCAGAGCCAATGGCCAGCAAACGTCTAACCGGCAGGGAGAAAAGGGGCGCGAATCAACATCTGGAGGCCAGCATGGTTCTAAAGAGCAGTAGAAATGTACTGGCAGTGTTCCTCTTGCTCGCCATATCTGCTGTGCTGCTTGGGGGATGCCACCGAAAGCCAACCTACTACGCAACATACGATATTGCGGAAGGGAAATGGTATGCAGATTCTGCGATTCTATTCTCAGTGCCAGCTCCTGATACGCTGACAGAGTACGACATCCATTTCAATCTTCGGCACGATGATAGCTACCCGAATGCGAACCTTTACCTGTTCATAGAGGTTACTACTCCCGGGGGAAGCAATCTGCGCGATACCCTAAACTACCAGCTCGCCACTCCGCAGGGTGAATGGTATGGGCGGGGATTTGCCGGAGTTTGGGAGGTACGGATGCCCTATCGTCTCAAGATGCGTTTTGCGCAGGAGGGAGTGTACGCTTTCAGGCTGGTGCAGGGTATGCGACACGATCCGCTTCTAGGTATCCGAACCGTGGGAATGGAGGTGGGGCAGAGCGCCCCCCCCGGTAAGTAGCGCACCAATATGGGGAAGAATAAGCTGGAGCGTTTTGCCGAAAATGCTACTTTCGGGTGTCTGCACCAGCCTCCTTTCGACGAGGTGGTACAGGGAAACTATAGGCTAAAGGGGCATTGGAATACCGACTATTTCGGCAATGGTAACCCCATCACGCTAGAACTGGGTTGCGGAAAGGGTGAGTATACCTGCGCGCTGGCAGAGGCATACGCCTCTCGCAATTTCATTGGAATGGACATTAAGGGCGCAAGGCTCTGGTACGGCGCAAAGCATGCCGAGGTGCAGCGGCTTCGTAATGTGGTATTTGCCAGAGGCAGGATAGAGACGATTCGTTCATTTTTCGGGCGTGGCGAGATTGCAGAGATCTGGATTACCTTCCCAGATCCCCAGCTTAAGACCCGACGGGAGAAGAAACGGCTTACCTCCCCGGGCTTCCTTCGGCTATACCAGTACCTGCTGGCACCAGGGGGGGTGGTTCACCTGAAGACTGATAGCCGTGAGTTGCACCTCTACACCCTCGGGGTGCTGCAAAGGTTGAAGGCTGAAATTTTAGAAAGCTACACAGATATAGATTTTCTGCTTAAAAGCCGTCAGGATTTGGCTATACCAACGCGCTACGAGCGGATGTTCCGAGCAGAGGGGAAAACGATTAGCTATGTGCGCTTCAAGCTCTCTGGGGTAGATTTTACAGGCTGTCCTACGGTGGAGGTCCCAGCAACGCTTGGAATAAATGCCGCAGAGGATCGGTAAGTGTATGATCAATAGACTGTAATATGATGGGTGCGACCTTAGCCATAGTACCGACCTACAACGAAATTGACAATGTAGAGTCGATAATCCGTGCGGTGCTGGAGCTCTCCATCCCCGTGGAGGTGCTTATAGTGGATGACAATTCACCCGATGGCACAGGAACGAGGGTGAAGGCTCTACAGGCGCAGTACCCAGGGCGGCTACACCTGCTAGAACGCCCAGGCAAACAGGGGCTGGGAACAGCTTATCTGGCAGGATTCCATTGGGCAGTGGCGCGTGAATATAGCTTTGTGTGTGAGTTGGATGCAGATTTCTCCCACAATCCAAAGGATATCCCACGGTTGGTGAAGGCCTGCGAGACTGGGGCTGATGTGGCTGTGGGATCCCGTTACGTAACCGGGGTGAATGTGGTGAACTGGCCTTTCAGTCGGATTCTCATGTCGCTGTCGGCCTCCAAGTATGTGCGTATAGTGAGCGGGATGCCGATAAAGGATGCAACAGCGGGCTTTGTCTGCTATCGGCAAGAGGTGTTACGAACGCTGCTTGGCTACCCGATTCGCATGCGAGGCTACGGTTTTCAGATCGAGATGAAATACCTTGCCTATAAACTTGGATTCCGCGTGGTGGAGGTGCCGATTATCTTCACCGATAGGAAACGAGGATCTTCTAAAATGTCTGGTGGTATATTCAACGAGGCCCTCTGGGGGGTAATCCGGATGCGATTGCTAGCCCCAAGGAGAATCTAACCAATAGCGGCAAATTCTGCGAAATCCCCAGTGCTAACCACAATATCATCTAGATCTATGGAGCGTTGTACGCCTTTGGCAATAGTGAATGCCCAGCTGGTGAATGAGGGGGAGTGCTATAATGGGGCAGTCCTGGTAGATTCAGCAGGGCGCATAGCCCAGGTTATACGCGGTGGTGCACCAGTATCCACAGGAGGGTATAGGGTTATGGATGCAGGCGGGGCCTACCTGTTCCCGGGGGTGATCGATACCCATGTGCATTTTCGAGAGCCTGGTTTAACGCAGAAAGGGGATATACACACCGAGTCGGCAGCCGCAGTAGCGGGCGGAGTCACCTCGTTCCTAGATATGCCGAATACAAAGCCTCCAGCTACTGATAGGGCAACGCTACAGGAGAAAAAACGCCTGGCGCAAGGGAGGGCTTATGCCAACTATGGGTTCTACCTCGGGGCGAGTGCTGGTAATCTAGAGGAGATCAAACGGGTGGATTCCAGAGAGGTCCCTGCGGTAAAGCTCTTCATGGGATCTAGCACGGGAAGCCTACAGGTTACAGATTCGGCGGTATTGGAGCAGATCTTTGCGCAATCGCCGTTGCCCATTGCGGTGCACTGTGAAACCGATGCAATAATTGCCAAGAATTTGGCAGAGGCTAAGGCCAAGTGGGGCGATGAAATCCCTTTCACGGAGCATGCAGCCATTAGATGCAGCCAGGGTTGTTTGCAAAGCACAAGGCTTGCAATCGGGTTGGCGCTCTCGCACAAGTCCCATTTGCATATCCTACACATAAGCACCAAGGAGGAGGTGGAGGAGCTGAAACGGTTGGCAACAACGGATGGAGCTAGGTACGTGACAGCTGAAACCTGCTTGCATTACCTCTGGTTCTGCAATGATGACCTGAGCCGCCTAACCTGGCAGTTGAAATGTAACCCTGCCATTAAGTACAAGGAGGATCGGCAGGCGCTACGCACTGCGCTTAGGCAAGGGGTATTCTCCACCATTGGCACAGATCATGCACCGCATCTAGAGGTGGAAAAAAAACAGAACTATGCGCTATCACCCTCAGGTATACCTTCTATTCAGTATGCCTTTGTAGGTTTGCTAGAGGTGGCAGAGCAAGAAAACATCCCATTGCCCAGGGTGGTGGAGCTCACTGCGCATACTCCTGCTCGCCTATTTCGTGTAGAGGAGCGTGGCTATCTACGAGAGGGCTACATTGCCGATCTGGTGCTTGTGGCTAGGGAGGCAAAAGCCTACAGCGCGGGGTCGTTGCCCATTTACGGGCGTTGCGGCTGGTCGCCCTACCAAGGCGAAAGTTTCCACTACCGCGTGAAAACTACCATAGTCGGGGGGATTCCCGTGTACCAGCAAGGAGTTCTAACAGAAAAACCCTGCGGGCAGCCCCTTACATTCCATTCAATCTACTAGCACTTTGCCGCTATGCACTCTGCCAAATTCGGGAATCAAACCCAGGCAGCCGAGGTGCTGCTCCGCTACCCGTTGGCCCTGAAGATCTTTGAGCGTCTCAACCTCCCGCTCAGCCTCGGCGATAAAACGATAGATCGGGTGGCTACCGAGGCTGGAGTAACGCCCGCTTTACTCTTGAACCTGCTTTACGTTAGCCTTTTTCATTCTCAGGATGAGCTGTTTCGTCTTGAGCCCTCAGATTTGCCGGCTATCGTCAGCTACCTGGAGCAGTCGCACCACTACTATAGCCTAGAGGCAACCCCCGAGATCCTGCGTATAATTCGCACCATCGGGGAGGCCACCACCAGCCGCACCCACGCATTGGTGGAGAATTTCTTTCAGCAATATTCGCTGGAGGTGGATCGCCATTTCAGCTACGAGAATGAGGTGGCATTCCCCTACATTCGCCGATTGCTACGAGGCCCGCATGCGGCAATTAATGGCTATAGCATCCGCGAGTATAAGCAGCAGCACAACGATATAGAGGATAAACTTAGCGATCTGCAGAATCTCCTTATTCGCTATCTCTCGCTCGAGGAGCCCTACCACCTGCGTAGGCAGCTCTTTATCGCCATTCACCTGCTGGGCGAGGATCTTAGTGCCCACACCTGTATAGAAAACAGAATACTCATTCCATTGGTAGAAAAGGAGGAGGCGAAATGGAAAAAGTAAAGCCCTCCATCCTCATAGTAACTCCGTACACCCTGGTTGGCCACGGGATTCGCGGTATAATTATGCGGGAATTTCCCGAAGTGCACGTAGAGCTGCTCCCGCTGCTTGAGAAAAATACTGTAGAGCAGGCCGAATCCTCTCTCCTTCTGCTGATAGTAGACACGGCACAGGCGCACTACGCCCCAAAGCTCATAGCCGATGCCCGCCGTAAAATCCCCGCGTTGGGTATCGTGGGCCTAAGCGTTGTGGAGATGCAAAGCGGATTCCCCTCGCCATTTGACGAAGTGATAGCACTCGACACTCCGCCAGCTCGGCTCTGCGAGAAAGTGCGCCATTACCTCGTGCAGCCTGAGGAACGGCACACTGCCCCACAGCTCTCCAAGCGCGAAATCGAGGTCCTCAAGCAGCTCGTTCAAGGGAAAACCGCCAAGGAGATCGGTGAAATTCTGCATATTAGCATGCACACCGTAACCTCGCATCGCAAGAATCTTGCAGCTAAACTGGGCATTAAGTCCATATCGGGCATGGGAATCTACGCCGTCTCGCTCAATCTCATCGATCCTAAGGATGTGCAGCAGGGCGGTTAATCCATAGTAACCTCTCGATATCTTAAAGCCACGCCTAGCGTGGCTATTTTTTTCTCTTGCCGTAAACGCTTGCGTATTGTGTAGAAAATCGCTAGCTTTGCGGTGATAATTCTTCCTGTTCAACCAACGAGAACGCAAGTAAAACACAACAACCATGAAGAGATCGCTAATCACTGCTGCCCTTGTGGTGGCCGCTGGTGCAGCTTTCGCGCAGGTAAAGCTCACCGAAAAAACGCACGGGCTGCTGCCCAACTACCCGAATCCCATGATCCTCACCTCTGCAGCCAACCCTGGCCCTGCGGGTGATGCTGTGGTTTGGGATTTCTCTGCGCTGCCCCAAATAGCTCCCTTCCGGGGCGAGGTGCTGGGGTCTAGCAGTATCAACCCTCCTGCTGCTATCCAGAATACCAATAGCTGCTTGGTAGAGGGCGATTTGGAATCGTTCCTCAAGACATCGAGCACCGAACTTCTAGTACTCGGGCTGCGGACAGGAGGCTACCACCAGGTGTACAACACCCCTGCGGTGAAGATGCGCTACCCATTCACCTATGGGGATCGTTTTGCTGGACGTGCCGAAGGGACTGAGTACTATCAGGGTGGTTACCAGACCCCAGTTGCGGTAGAGTATTCTGTAGAGGCAGATGCTCAAGGCACATTGATGCTACCTGGGACTACTCTGCGCGCTCTACGGGTTGTTACCAGGCAGCAGCGATTCTACGGTGCCAATGCACAACAGCCAGCCTATACCGTTCTCACCTACCGTTGGTATGTGGCTTCGCATCGCTACCCAGTACTCTCATTGATATATGAGCTCAAGCCCGACGGTTCGCTCACCATGCTGAAAGGTGCTTATAACCCAGTGGTAGAACTCCCAACGAAGGATAAACAAGCTCAGCAGGAACTAGCTAACGGGAAACTATCATCACTCAATGCTTACCCCAATCCATTTGGCGAGCAGCTGATGGTTACCTACTCCCTGCAGGCACGTAGCAATGTTACCATTGCGCTGTATGACCTTCGTGGTGGTTTGGTTCTCAGCCTACTGCAAGGTGTACAGGAGGCTGGAGACTACCAGAAGAGTTTCTCGACCGAGGTGTCCAACCTCCCCACGGGTCAGTACATTCTCCGGGTTGAGGCCAGCGGGAATACGTTAGCCCAAGGATTAGTAAAAGCGCAATAGTTGCGCCCAATCATAAGTAGAGGAAGGATGCTGCCGAAAGGACAGCATCCTTTTTCATGTTGAAATCTATACATCATGACCCTAGAAGATCTTCGCCGATTTGCACTTTCATTGCCCGATACCACGGAGGATATGCCTTTTGGTCCCGACATCCTTGTGCTACGTCTACATGGGAAAATCTTCATGCTCATAACTTTAGATGTAGCCCCGCTGCGGATTAACCTAAAATGCGATCCCAGTAGGGCCGTGGAGCTGAGGGCGCTCTACCCGCAGATAACCCCAGGATGGCATATGAATAAGAAGCATTGGAACAGTGTAACCGACTTGGAACTGCTACCAAGAGGGTTAGTGCGTAGCCTGATTAGCCATTCGTATAATTGTGTATTGAGTTCTCTCCCAATGAAAGAGCGGAGGTCGCTATACCCTGTAGAGGAGTCCTATACGGGCGGAAAGTCTTGGTAGGTCGGTTACTAACAAGCGAGTAGTGGCGGGTAAGACCTTCCAGCCATTTTGCATTACAGTCGGTACTGTGCCACGTTTGTGGGGGATTGCAATTGCAACGGGACAGCGTGGGTAAAAATACGATTTCGATACCCGAGGGTGTGGTGCCGTCTGGTTTCTCCGCCGTGCCGCCAGTTCGGGTTTTCTACGCAGCGAATCTGGGAGCGCGAGGAATCGTTGAAATTCAGGGGAAAAATCCCCAGTATCCCACCCCATTCAGCTTTGGCTCTTAGCAGATTAGGGACTTTTCGGTTTTCGCCATACCCCGCAAAGCTCCCGTGGGAGTAAATGCGAAAAAATTTTGATGGTAGCCGAAAAACTGCTACCTTTGCCGCGTGAATTGCGCTGCCGAAGCTTGGGTGCTACGGGGTGCTCTGGATAGAAGATAACGGTTTAAGGAGTTAGGCATCAATGAAAAGGACGTATCAACCCTCGGTAAGGAAAAGGCGCAATAAGCACGGCTTTCGCCACCGTATGTCTACAGCGAATGGGCGGCGGGTACTGGCTGCACGGCGTCGCAAGGGGCGTAAGCGCCTCACGGTTTCCGATGAATTCAACGGTATGAAGCGCTAGGTAGCTAGCGCTACTCGGCGTAGCCTCCATAGGGGGGCATCTTGCCACGAGGGCGGGCGGGTATCTCATACCCCCTCGCCCTTGTGCTATTTGTGCACCTGGTCGTTAGGGTATGGGGGCGTAGCTGCGCAAGGAGATTACCGCAAAGCTCCCGCATGCGCATCATGCGTAGAGGAGTTCTGCGCCCCGTTTTGTGAACAGGGCGGTTAATCTATCTGGGGCGGTAGCGGAGCGGCGTGCAGTGGCGTTTAAATGGGTTTTGCAGCGAGGCCTTGCTCCGCCCTCCTATACTGGTCGGCACGCTAGCTGAGATGCTCCATTACCCCGTTTACCACCTCGGCTATCTCCTCTTGGGCATCCATGTAGCCCACGGAATTCACCTCGCAGATCATTACAGGGCCCAGCTCGTACTGCGCTATCCATTCCTCGTAGAGCTCGTTGAGGTGGGCGAGGTATTCGGGCTGCACCCCCTCCTCAAAGGGTCTATTGCGCCGCCGTATGCGCCCAAGCAGCACATCCACAGGGGCACGGAGGTAGATGAGCAGGTCGGGCGGTTTCACCACGCTATGCACCTCCAGGAAGAGGTTCTTGTAGCAGTCATACTCCTGGGGCAGCATCAGCCCCATATTCCGAAGATTCTGGGCGAATACGTAGATGTCTTCGTAGAGCGTGCGGTCCTGCACCACGTTCTGCTTGCCCAGCCGGATTTCCTTGAGCTTTTTGATACGGCTGTAGAGGAAGGAGATCTGCATGGTGAACCCCCAGCGTTGCATATCGGCATAGAAGAGCTCGGTGAAGGCATTTTTCTCCGGTTCCTCAATGCTCGCCTCCCAGCCTAGAGCCTCGGAGAGTTCACCGGTGAGCCGGGTTTTCCCAGCT
>JABCOB020000138.1 GCA_013333835.2 Bacteroidia bacterium | reverse complement strand
TGACGGTATTGGGCAACACCATAGATGACGCTGCCGGCGAGGCTTTCGACAAGTGCGCGAAACAAATGGGACTCCCCTACCCAGGAGGACCGCACATCGACAGGCTAGCCAGCGCAGGGAATCCGCATGCCTTCAAGCTTGCGCACCCATTGCAGCAAGGCCTTGATTTCAGCTTTAGCGGGTTGAAAACCTCCTTCCTCTACCTGCTGCGCGATGGGCTTAAAAAATCGCCCACTTTCATCAGCGATAACCTGAGCGACCTCTGCGCCAGCCTTCAAGCTACAATCATCGATATACTGATCACAAAGCTCAAGCGGGCTATAGAGCTAACCCACATCCAGCACATAGCACTCGGCGGTGGCGTGGCTGCCAACGGGGGGCTCCGTAGCGCAATGGAGCAGCTGGGACAACAGCTTGGACTGCGCATCTACCTCCCCGAAAGGCGCTTCACAACGGACAACGCCGCCATGATTGCGATAGCAGGACTATTCAAGTACCGTGCGGGCAGCTTTGCCGGGCAGGAGGTAGCCCCAGCGGCTCGCCTGCCTGTAGCTGGATTATAAGCACGATACAGCAGCCCCGATTACAATCTATCTAGCGGTGTAAGCACCCTGTATTTAAAATGCGCTACAACCATAAGATTTTCAGCTACGTGCAGTAACCTAATGCATTTTTACCAGTCGGCAATATACCCTTTCAGTTTACGTAATTGCAGTAATAGTAATGGTTTCGGAGCTATTCAGCCATTAATTTTGCCCATTACGCCTCTCTTGCGTTTTACTGTGCCAACAAAAAAACGAACCACCCACTGTTGGGCAGTTCGTTCTGAGCACCTTAAAATACGTGGGTTCTCTCAATCCTTGATTAAGACCCGCATGATAACCGGTTTTCGATCTGTCGATTCAGCATTCAGGTAGACGTATTCTACCCTTCGCCCCTTTCGTAAGTGCTGGACAACATAGCTAGTTCCAGCAATGGAAAACTCCTCCTCCTTGCCCTCCTCATTCTCTAGAATACCTTTGCAAACAGTGGGAGAGCTGGTGTCTAATTTCACTATCTTACCAAAATGAAGACCATCCTGCGGTGAGTGCGATGGTGGCTGGGGTAAATTCTTGACATTGTCCCCTGTACCCGCAGCTGCTTCATCTGTAGCTCGAGTAATGGTTGGCACATTGTCTTGCCCATACACTTCGCCCGCTTGCGCCTTCTGCCGTAACACCTCGAGCTTCATCCCGAGAATATCATAGCACTGCTCCATCAAATCGTAAGGCATATCTTGGGACGGTGTAACCCCATAGAATTTCATAAATTCTAGCGCCGCATCCAAATGCCCTAGGGATGCAAGCGCATCGAGCATCATAACCTTCAACGCCGATGATTCCAGTATTTCGCCAGCATTTACCTTCACCTTATTCTCCTTAAAGAAGGCTAACATCTGGCTAAAATCGCACTTCTTGTAGAACGCTCGTAAGCTACGATAAAACTCTTGAAAGGTCATGGCAAAATAAAATACGCAACTCAGCGCTTAACAAATGTTGTGGTGTAAAAATGCCCCTCCCGATTCGACGAAAGGATATAGAAACCCGCTTCCAATGAACTCAACGCATACGTATTCTCGCCGGGTGATACGTTAAAACGACGTAGCAACCTACCCGTGACAGAGTAGATGGAGAGTCCTTGCACTTCACCGGTAGAATTGGAAACTCTAAGCTCATTATCTACAATATTACTAACCAAGGAGATCCCTCCCTTTTCAATCTTTATCCCCTGTGGTATCTCTGGCTGATTGGGGGCCTTCTGCAAGAGAAAACTGGTCTGGTGGTCGATGCGAAAGGCATATGGAATAGAAAGCATAGCCTGGCTACTGCTATCCATCAGCTGTACTCTCGAGGCCTGCAAACCAGGTATCGTATCTATACGGATGGCGCTTCCCCCCTCGGCTGACAGCGTATACGGTGTAGATACATCATATACCTTACTCCGTTTACTCCCTGGCTTCTTATAGCTGACACGAACCCTATACCCCTCAAGCTCTGATTTGATAGCGAATTCCACTCTATCCTCTACAATGGGAAATTTGGAGAAAAATGTGTGACTAGCATAGCCCTGCGCAGAGCCAGCCGGACATTGAATGGTAAACTGTTTTTCCACAAGGGCATCCGTCTCCACTGCATTGGGGCTTATGGTGATGTCGCTGGCATTTTTCCCCTGCATTCTAAACATTTCCAGCTTTTTTGCACGGCTAAAGACACCAGGTCCAATATTCCTAACGTCAGGAGAAAATGTGACTATCTCTAGTTTTGTACAACCCGCAAACGCATTGGCATCAATATCTCTAACCCCACCTGCAATTACTACGTACTTGAGCTTCTTTAAGTTGGCAAAGGCCTTGGCTCCGATTCTAATGAAATGCGGATCATCCAACACCAACGAATCTTTTTGGAAAACCGACGAGACGATTGTTCCACTGCTTTCATCAATACACATATCGCCTACCTGCGTACAAGGCTGAGCCTGAAATGTGCAGTTAATATCCCAATCTTCATCAATGACAGCACTGTAAGCATTCGGGGGAATCGGTTTCCTGTTAAGCAATAAACTCACAACCCGATTACCTGCTTCGGGAATCGGCACAACGGAAAGCTCATCACCCTTCGGGACGCTGCTACCCGGCAGAACTAGCTCATCGCCATCATACACCTCAAGCGAGCCTCCTTTTAGCAATTTGGGATATGTAACCTTACACTGTGCGCTTTGGAAAACTGGAATAATGTTTATATCCTCTCGAACAGGAGGTGACAATTCTGTAATATCCGATTTCTTTTTCCCATTTAGCGAAATGGCGGAGACAATATAACCAGCCCTAGGTTGGACTTTAACTTTTATTATCTCGGAATGGGGAATCTTATAATAACCCTCGGAGATTTGGGCAAGATTTCTCCCAGATAGCTCAACCGAATATACCTTTGAATATAGCTGCACAGAAATTGCGTG
>JABCOB020000137.1 GCA_013333835.2 Bacteroidia bacterium | reverse complement strand
GTTCGCCAGAGGTTCGGCAGCGGATAGATGCCGGGTTAGTGGAGGATGTGGGGCCTGTGGAGGATCTCAACATTGAGCGTATACTGGCTCTAAAGCCCGACCTCGTGGTAAGCTATAGCCTGGGGAATGGCGATCCGGAATACGCCCATTTGTGGGAGTTGGGAGTCCCGGTGCTGATGGTGAATGAATTCCGCGAACGGCATCCGCTGGGAAGGGCAGAGTGGTTGAAGGTTTTCGGCTTTCTTACCCAGAGCAAAGAGCAGGCCGATCTCCAATTCATGCGTTTGGCCAAACGCTATGATAGTGTGGCAGGAGCGTGTGGGCAGGCGACATCGCGCCCTTCGGTATTGCTGAATGCGCCGTGGAAGGAGTGCTGGTATATACCCGGTGCACGGAGCTATATGGCTCGGCTGGTGGAGGATGCTGGTGGGCGGTTGCTCACGGCGGGCTATGAGGATGGAGAGTCGCACAGTGTGAATTTTGAGGTAGCCCTGGGGCTTGGAATGCAGGCCAATTTCTGGCTCAACCCCGGGAGCTATCAGTCGCTCGGTGAGCTTGCTGCTCTGCACCCGGCCTATGCGGGTTTCCCGAGTGTGGAGCGGAGGAATGTGTACAATAACACGAAGCGGCTGAACCCCAAGGGTGGAAATGATTTCTACGAACGGGGGGTAATGGAACCCGATGTCTTGCTAGAGGATTTGCAGTGGATTTTCCACCCCGAACTGGCACCTCCTGGCTATGATCCTGTTTACTACGTAAGGCTGCGGTAAATGGGGCTGTAGCGGATTCTTGCCCTCGGCTGGCGGTAGATTATGGGAAATAGTATTGCATTCAAAGTGTTTAATATCCTAGTATCTAAACGTTTATACCTATGCCAATAGTCGTGCTAGAGGGAGGCGATGGGGTGGGGAAATCTACTCAGTTCCAGCTGCTTAGGGAAAGGTTAGAGGATGAAGGGTACAGGGTGCATGGGTTGCACTTCCCGCGGTTGGATGCTTGGCCCTACGGGGAATTGATCGCCTCATTCTTGCGGGGTGAGTTTGGCGGTCTCGAGTCTGTGCACCCTAGGCTTGTGGCACTGCTCTATGCGGGCGATAGGGCCGAGGCCAAGAAAATGCTGGAGGAATGGCTAGAGACGGGTGGGGTGGTTCTACTGGATAGGTACTACGCATCGAACCTAGCCTACCAGGCGGCTAAAGTTCATGGAAGCGCGGAGCAGAGGCAGCTCATAGAATGGATGCTGAGGCTGGAACTCCAGTACTTCGGTATCCCAGCGGCCTCGGTAACCATCTACCTCGACGCACCGCGCCGCTTTACGGATGCCACGTTGGCGCATCGCGCTTCAGATGAGGTGCGTGATTACCTGGCCGGGCTGACTGATATCCATGAGCAGAATGCTGATTATCAGGATAGAGTCCGGGCCGTATTCCGCTCACTGGGCGATTTTATCGCGGAGTACCATGTGGTGGATTGCGCTGCGGAAGATGGCGGCCTACTACCACGAACGCAGATTTCCTCCCGAATTTGGGAGGTGGTAACACGCTATCTCTAGCCTGTGCATCTGGTTAATAGGGAGGATTTCCGCCAATTTAAGCCACCTACGGCACCATCCATAAGGATTAATCCCAAGTATTGATTACCTTTGCGTAAACTAATCGGGAGGAATGGCAATGGACAGGCGGATAGTCGCGGGTAACTGGAAGATGAACACAACGCTCCGTGAGGGGGTGGTGTTGGCCGAGCAGCTTAGCCAGCTAGTGAACAGGATACCTGCTGGTGTAGAGGTGATTGTGGCCCCGCCGTTTACGCATCTCACAGAGGTTAAGCGCGCGCTAAATCCACGAATAATGCTTGGTGCGCAGGATTGCTCTAGTCGGGCACAGGGCGCTTTTACGGGCGATGTGTCGGCAGAAATGCTTAAAGATTGCGGGGTGGAGTGGGTGATACTTGGGCACTCTGAACGCCGGCAGTATCACGGTGACGATACCCCCACGCTGCGCGAGAAGCTGGGCAGGGTGGCAGCGGCAGGGCTTAAACCCATATTCTGCGTAGGAGAGCCTGAGAACATACGGGCGCAAGGCCAACAGAACGCCTGGGATTGGGTGGCTGGCCAGCTGAAACTGCTCCGAGGGCTGGGTGATTCGGTGCTGCGGGAGTTGATAGGGGCCTACGAGCCGATTTGGGCTATAGGCACAGGGAAAACAGCCACTCCCGAGGATGCAGGGTGGATGTGCCTGCGTATCACCCGCTGGCTTACAAGCGAGATCGGCGAGATAGGGGGAATGGTGCCCGTGCTATATGGCGGTAGCTGCAATGCGGCGAATGCTAAAGAGATCTTCAGCCAGCCAGGAGTGTCTGGAGGCTTGATTGGAGGCGCATCGCTAAAGGCCGAGGAGTTCGTGTCGATAGCCTGCTCTTTCTAACGGATGGCGATGCTTACGGGTAATGAGGCCAGCGAGACTTACCAGAGCGTAAGGATTCGGGTACGCGACAGCGCGCTGCTAGATAGCGGGGTGCTTACCGAGCTGCTGGCAGAGGCAGGGGCGGTGGGATTCGCAGAGGATGATGGTGTGCTAACAGCCTACATTCCTGCAGACATCTACTCCCCCGAGGCTGTAGAAAGCGTGGTGGGCAATTTCAACGGGGTGGCTGTAGAACGGAGTGAGTGCCTAGCCCCGCAGAACTGGAATGAGCTGTGGGAAAGCAATTTCTCCCCATTACTGCTAGAGGTCGGCGGTAGAACTCTCCGGATTCGGGCCTCGTTCCATGCGCCAACGGTGGAGGGCGAGGAGCTGGTGATTGACCCAAGG
>JABCOB020000136.1 GCA_013333835.2 Bacteroidia bacterium | reverse complement strand
TAGGCTAACGCAACAAACAGAAATGAGAAAGGTACTATTCCTATTCGCTTGCCTGCTCGCGCTTGTGGGGAGCGGAATGGCCCAAGTCAAAGGCCCCGATTACAAGTCGCTGGAGAAGGATCTCAGCAAGAGCAACGAGGCGATACTCAACGAGAAGAAGGCCGCTAAGCCCAAGACCTGGCTGGCGCGGGCGGAGCTCCTGCAGAAGATCAGCACCTCATACCAGGGGAATGCCTACCCCGGGATGGACATGAAGACCTTCAATCTGCTATGCGGCCCCGCGGTAGAGCAGCGCGAGGAGCAGGTAGACGGCGCTTCGTACCAGGTGATGGTGATGCCCAGGTCCGATTTCTACTTTTTCGATGGGGTATACACCTACTACAAAGTGACCAAGCCATTGGTAGACAGACCTCTAGATAAAGCTCTGGAAGCCTACCGGAAAGCCCTAGAGCTTGAGCCCAAGGAGAAGAACCGGATGAAGATCGGGAAGAGCCTGGCGGAGCTAGAGAAGCTCTACGTGCAGGAGGGGATTAGCTACTACACGCAGAAGAGCTTCGAGGAAGCGCATGGGGATTTCGCGCAGGCGGTGGCTATCTGCGAAATGCCCGAGGTGAACATTGTAGACACCATACTCTACTACTACAAGGGGCTTGCCAACTTCCAGACGGGCAACTACGCGGGTGCGACAACTGACTTCGCGGTGGCTATAGCAAAGGGCTACAGCAACAATGGCGAGGAGTACTGCGTGTTCTACGAGGCGGCCACCAAGGCCGACCAGATGGACGAGGCCAAGCGCATGCTAGAGGTGGGGATAGAGAAGTTCCCCCTGCAGCAGTGCATAGTGCTGGATATGATCAACTACTACATCTCGCGTGACGAGGACCCGAAGATGGTGCTGCCTTACCTCGACAGGGCGATAGCGGGCGATTCGGCCAATGCACCGCTCTACTTCGTGAAGGGGGTGGTGTACGATAAGCTGGGCGATCGCGACCAGGCGCTGGCGGCCTACCACAAGGCCATTGAGATCGACCCCAAGTATGTGGATGCCTACTACAACATCGCGGCGCTCTACTACAACTGGGGGGCTGAGCTGCAGAATAAAGCGGTGGATCTCCCTGCGAGCGAGCAGAACAAGTACGATGCGCTGATGGAGCAGGCGAGCGAGAAGTTCCACAATTGCATACCGCCGGCCGAGGAGGCGATAAAGGTGGCGCCCGACCACCGCGAATCGCTCGACCTCCTCAAGCAGCTCTATTTCCGCTACCGTGCCGAGGACGGTATGCAGGCCAAGTACGATGCGGTGAAGGCCAAGCTCGATGCCTTGGGCGCCGGGAACTAATAGCTGCCGCAGGCGGTAGGGTTCGGACAGGTAGCAGCGCAAGGGCGGCTGTTGGTTCCGGGTCGGGTGATTCGGGCCACGGTCGCCCTTGGTTTTTGGGAAGGGGGCTGTGTAGAATGCCTACGGAAAAGTGGAGGTCTATTCTTCTTAAGGGCCCCTTCTGTGGTACGGTGGGTAGGCGGTGCGTGGGAGGATCTCGGTAGGGGCGGTGCCGAGCCTGCGAGTGCCCGCCCTAGAGCGATGTGGGGTTGTTGTAGCAATCATGGTGTAAACGGGTAGAAATTTGAAGAGGCATGCGGAAATTTTCCATCTACATTCTCGCCGTTTTTATGGCGACATCAGCCCTTTTCGCCTCCTGCGCGAAGGAGGGTTACCAGGGCGGAGAGTCTTCGCTAATGCAAAGCGAAATCGTAGCTGCGCTGGATTCCGATTCGCAGGCAGTGCAGAAGCTTGCGGTAGAGGTGGCGAGCGCAATGGGGATCCAGGATGGTGGGGTAGGGCAACCCTTGGGCGACCGTACCGTCTCGGCGGTCATCCCCATACAGCTGAATGGGGAAGCGATTCGAACTGCGGGGTACAGCCCAGCGGCGGTACCCGTCTTCTTCGCGGTGAACTACGCGCCGGGAGGGTACTCCATCGTGTCATCGGCCCACGGGGAATCGTCGCTGTGGGCCTTCTTCCCCGACGGGCAGTTTTCGCCCCAGAAGATGGCGGAATGCCCTCCGCTCTGCCTGCTGATGGAGCGGGCGGTGGAGATGAGCGTAGAGAAGGCAGGCCCTCGCTACCCGCCAGCGCACCGTATAGGCGATGAGGATGATACCATCTTTGAGCCTTATGTGGAGGAGAGTAGGAATCTGGAGATGACCAACGAGCGGATGGAGCCTCTGCTCCCCGTGGTGTGGGGTCAGGGCTACCCGTACAACGCGAAGGTTGCGCCTTCGCCAGCTGGCTGCGTGGCCACGGCAATGGCCCAGGTGCTAGCCTACTACAGAAAGCCGGCGAAATGGGATTGGGCGAAGCTGCGCAAGCACCATCCCAAAGAGCATTCGGGCGTAAATGCCCCCGAGGCGTACAGCGAACTTGCTGACCTTTTCCAAGATCTCGGTCAACTAGTCGATATGAAATATGGGGCTTCTGTGAGCAACGCAGATCCTAAGCTGATACCGCCAGCACTGGTAGGACTCGGCTTCAGCTCTGGGGGCATTCTGAGGGATTTGGACTACGCGCGGGTGAAGGGGGAGCTATCGGCAGGCCACCCGGTTATCGCAGGGGGATTCAGCCACCATGAGGTGCGTTCCCATGGAATTTGGCCTTTCGATTGGGAGGAGGATCTGTATAGTGGTGGGCACGCCTTCGTGCTCGATGGCTGGTGCGTATTTCGCCGCAGGGTAGATGTGTACAGGAAGATGGGGGGCGGGAAGAGGAAGAAGGAACGCAGCTTCTGCGTATACAAAGAGCTGGTCCACGTGAACATGGGCTGGGATGATCCCTGGTGCAATGGGTACTTCTACTGCGGGCTTTTCGATACGGAGCACATGCCCTACCCAGATAGGCCAACGAGCGGGAGAAGGCCTTCCTATGAGTACCTACTAAAAGCTTTAGAAGGGGTGCGGCCATGAGGAATCTAATGAGTCTATTCGGCGGCGTATTGGTGTGCCTCTGCGGCTTGCTGCTGCTGGGGTGTCGGAAAAGGGTGGTAAGCTATGAACCCTACGGGGTAATAGAACCATCTGAATTCTTGGTAGAAAGGTACTTGGTGCACCCACAGTTCATCCTAACCCGATATGAAGAGGGTTCGGGAGGTGGTAAGCTGGTACTATTGTGTACGCATCCGCTGCGGTGGATTACCCCGTGGAGGGATTCTGTGGGATTCCGAAGGCTTGCGGCTCGATATGGGGATGGGGGATTCAAACTATACCACATCGATGGGCATGATGTGTCCTTTGCTGAGCCGTTAGTGATACGATTCGAGGTGCTGGAGGGAGTGAAGGGGACAGATACCGTGTGGAAGAGCATGGCCGACAGCGTGATGCTGGAGTTCTACTCTTTCATCCCAATGCTCCAGAAGCTGAGATCGGCTACCCCTCCCCTTATCCAATATCCAGAGTCGGCACAAACAACAGTCTGCCTTGCCGAGGTGAAAAAGGGAGACTTGAAGCTGGTGGATGGGAGTCGCCCTATAGCATTTCAACCCATTCCACCCTATCGGTTTGCTCGGGAATTTCGGGTGAGCGTGCGGGCTGGGGAGGAGCGTTGGCAGGTGCTGAGCTTGGACAAACGGGGTGGGGATTGACCAACCGTGCGCCTTGGTATTTTATAGATCATGTTAAGGGATACGGCCATGAGAGAGCTAGCCCGATGGATGGTGCTAATGGTGGTGCCGGCTGCGGCTTTTCTGGTAACTGGCTGCAGGAAGGTCCATGAGGAACAGCCCGGGAAGTTCCAGCATTCTGAGTTTTTAATCGTCAGCTACTTTGCCGACCCCCGCTTTTCGCTCTCTGCCACGAGTATCGGGGGTGAGAGGATCCTTCTCCAATGCGACAAGCGTAGGGGGGAGATCAGCCTCGCGTCAGATTCTGCCGCCTACCGAAAGCTCGCGGCTAAGTATGGCGATGGGGGACGCGACCTCTATTTCTACCGCCCTGGGGGATGGGCCTACGCGGAGCCATTGGCCGTGGAATGCGCAGTGTTCGCAGGGATGAATGGGAGCGATTCCGTTTGGCGCGATGTGGGCGATAGCGTAGAGTTGGTGTACGGCTCCTACGTTCCGGTACTCAGGCTGCTGCGGGGTGGGAATCCTCCCCCAGAGTATAGGTATGAGCGCCCGTCGGTAGAGAGCGCGCAGCGTTTGGGCAGCTTGGGTGCTGATGATTTGACCCTGGTAGATTGCCAGCGGGAGCTCGCCCTCCGGGCGGTGGCACCCTATCGGCTGAAGGGGCGATACCGGGTGAAGATCAGGGCTGGCAAAGGGGAGTGGCAGACGCTGAAGTCCCACGAGTGGGGGAGTGAATAGGACTGAAGGGAGCTGCAAGCGCACAGGCAGAGGCAACCCTATCGGTTTGCTCGGGAATTTCGGGTGCGCATGCGGGCTAGGGAGGAGCGTTGGCAGGTGCTGAACTCGGACAAACGGGGTGGGGATTGATCCTTCGGGCTTTGTTTTCCGGATAATTCACTATCTTTGCGCCTAAAGAGCGATTTATGCAGAGAAGGCAGGCAACGATATTTCTATTCGCAATTATCCTATTCCCCCTGTGGGCACACGGGCAGCTGGATAGGTATTACTACTACTTCAAAACCCAGAAGCAGATAACCCGCGGGCAGTACACGGGCGCTATTGCAGCGATTAATATTTTCCTCAATAATCAGCCCGACGACGATATTGCCCTCTACCTAAGGGCGTTGGCCAAGTATAATCTGGAGGATTACCGGGGGGCTTTGCAGGATCTCGACCGTACATTGCTACATAAACCCTTTACGCCCGAAGCTCTGGTGCTACGGGGTGGCTGCCTGAACCAGCTGGGGGAGTCGAGGCGGGCAATGGGTGACATTCGCCTAGCGCAAGAGCTGCGCCCTAGCGACCGGCATATCGTCTACCTGCGCGGCGTAACGCACTTCCTGAACCAAGCTTACGATTCGGCAGCCTGCGATTTCGCCTCTACCCTGGCCACAGACCCCGATAATCTGGATGCGCGGCTCAACCTGGGCATTGCGCACCTACAGCTGGGCGACACTGCGCAGGCATTGGCTGACTTTGAGCATGCTCGGCGTAGCCACCCCTACTCCGCGGCGCCGCTGGTGAACCTAGCGCGCGTCTACTACGGGCAAAAGCAGCAGAAAGAGGCTCTGCGCACCATTGGCGAGGCTCTGGCCATAGAGAAGACCTCTACGCCAGCCCTGCTCCTGCGCGCGCTCATAGAGCATGACCAGGGGAAGGTGGATCAGGCTATCCAGACCCTCACTACAGTAATTCGGCTGTCGCCACGCAGCTCTCTGGCACTTTTCAACCGGGCCATAATGCTTACCGAGCGTGAGAAGCTGCCCGAGGCGTTGGCAGATTACCAGGCTGCCCAGGAGATCTCACCCTCTAACGTGTTCATACGGTTCAACCGGGGGATAGTACACCTCCAGCTCAACCAACCCAGGAGGGCTGAGGAGGCCTTTACGGCGGCTATTCAGCTGCTACCACAGTTCGCCCGTGCCTATTCTCTACGGGCTGAGACGCGGCTGCAGCTTGGCGATAAGCGAGGCGCAAAGGCCGATTTCGATAGCGCGCAGCTGCTGGTGGCAAAGCATAAGGGGGGCGAGCTGGATCAGTGGAGCGATACCTCCCGACAGTTCAACCGGTTGATAGCTTTCGAGAGCGATTTTTCCTCGCCTGCCGATGTGCTATTGCCCAGCAGCCCGAAGTCGATAGACCTCTTGCCGCTAGCCACCGTGGCCGTGGGGGCGGTGCAGCCGTATAGCGAGTGGCGACCAGTGCTGCGGGCCGATAGCGTATGCGGTGCGCCCTTCTTTAGCCTTGTGGTACCTAGAGAAGATACGGCCCTGCGGGTAAACGTAAACCTATTCCCCCCCCTGCCGAATGGGCATGCCGTAACCCTTGTGCACGCTGTTACGCTCCTAGAGGCAAACGATTATAATGGGGCGCTCGCGCAGCTGCAGCAGCTGCCATCTGATGGAGTTTTCGCCCCGCTGGTGCAGTATTTGCGGGCGATAGCGCTAGTGCAGAATGCGCGGTTTGAGCCGGCACTGCCCAGCAGGGTCTCCATTGTCCCCACGGGGGGCGATGCCGCTACTCCGCCTCGGAGCTCTGATTACCAAGAGCCGCTGCGAATTCTCGATTCGCTCAAGCGGGTAGAGCCTACGCCGTACCTCGATTACACAGTCGGCTCTGTGCGTTTCCTCGCCCGTGATCTCAAAGGTGCCGAACGGGGCTTCTCAGAGGCCATAGAGGGGAATCCGCAGTTCGGGGAGGCCTACTACAACCGTGGATTGGTACGCCTGCTCTTGGGCAGGAGTGAGATGGCATGCCTCGACCTTAGCTATGCTGGCCAGCTGGGTATAGACCAAGCCTATAGGGCCATTTCCAACCACTGCAATAGGTAGGGATGGTGCCGCGCGGTGGAGGAGAAATGGGTGAGAAATTTGGAGGATTGCGAAAAACGCCCTACCTTTGTGGTCGCATTTGAGGAAGGTGCAGCCCAGGTGGCGGAACTGGTAGACGCGCTAGTTTCAGGGACTAGTAACAGCAATGTTGTGCAAGTTCGATTCTTGTCCTGGGCACGATTCCTGAGTGTGGAGGGGGCAGCTCAGAGTGGGTGCAGGGGCTGCTACTTCGGTGGTGGATGTTTTGGGGCTATGCCCAGGTGGTGGAATTGGTAGACACGCCAGCTTGAGGGGCTGGTGCCTGTTAAAGGGCGTGCAAGTTCGACTCTTGTCCTGGGCACTCGGAGGGGGATGTAGCTCTGTGTATAGCGGGCTATATCCCCTTGCTGCGTATAGGTGGGGACAGGGGTTGCTGAGAATAGCTCAACGAGGGGCGTGTCTGGTTGCACCGCTACTTCCGTTCGATAGGTGCTAGGTTCTCGGCTCAGGGTTCATTTCTTCTAAAGCGAGAAGAGCGCCCATTGGGGTAAGAATTCATCAGCAGTCTCGGTAGGGGGCAAGCGTTAATTTTTTTCTTGTTAGACTCCTAAATCAAAAAGAGAGAGACAATGTGGTTCTTCGACAAGATTATCAGCCTTACGGGGAGTGACCCTTCTTCGTTCGACAACGAGGGTTTCAAGGTGCTGGTTGCCTGCGTCATATTGGTGGCGGCGGCAGCGTTGGTGATCTTTCCGCTGATGAAAATCGTTCGGTTCATCAGGACAATCTGTCGTGTGTTCAGCGGCCCGAGGTGTGATCGCAACTCCAAGCTCACCGACGAGCAGCTGAGGGTGCTAACCATCGGTAACCTCTACGCCTACCAGCAGGGAGGATGGCTCAACTCGCTGAAACTCAACATTGACACCTCACGTTTCAACAATATAATGCACGAGTGGTGGGGGATTTACAGCCAGGCGGACGCCATCGGCACGCTCCAATACCTATTGCAGGGGACTTTCTCCATCACCTTTGAGGATGTGTGCAATGCCTACGCCCTCCACGATTCCGCCAAGGCTGCTAGCTACCTGAAGCAACACATAGAGAATGAGGATCTGCGCGAGCGGGCTGCCCATCAGCTCGAGAACCTGAATAAGTGCTACAACGACCTGGTGCGCGACGGTATAGTGCAAGACGAGGCTTCGATGCGTAAGCTTGGCGTGATGGGATGGGATGCCGGGCGGCTGAACTTCGTCGCACGGGCTTGCTACTGCGCGGGCTACATAGAGGAACCTGAGCTCTGGCAGCTACTGCAGCGTGCCTACGATATGGCGCATAGTGAGCTCCACAGCTGGAGGGAGCTGGCCAATAGCTACATGCTCGGTCGTACCCTCTGGGGAGGGAATTGCGATATGGCGGGGCTGGCAGAAGATCTGCTCACCAAGCCCGCAAGCCCGTGGACGAGGCTGCCGTGGTAGGCTGAAAAGCTTCTGCTTGCCTGTAGATACGCCCTAGGGGGGCGCTTTTCCTTGTTAGCAGAACAATGTTTGAAGTCCCTGCCTCATGGAATTTGCAGATTAGGCTCTCTGCAAAGTCAAATAAACGATACGGCACTAGGGCGAGCACTCGCTCCGCTCGGCATCGTCCCTACCAATAATGAAATAGCCAATCTCGCCAATTGGTAGAAATGTGGTTCTCTGCTGCAAATCACATAAACGATGCCGCACCGTATGGATGGGTATAGCTGAGGCTAAAATTGCGGGTGCGGGCCTTGCTTAGGGTTGCTGCCTTCCCAATAACTGCTAAATTCGCACCGTGAAAAGGTAACTAGCTGCCATCCAAAATCTGTATGGGTAGAGTGCTGCAAAATAGGGGTGTTGGGGTAGAATCCCCGTGGTTGCGGGCGTTTGCCTCCAGGGGCATTAGGGGGCTGCGCACGGTGGTGGGGTTCTACGTGGATGGATTTCGAGGAATGACGGTAGGGCGGACTCTTTGGATTGTCATTATCATCAAGCTCGTGGTGATGTTCGGCATCTTGCGGCTCTTTTTCTTCCCAGACCTGCTCAATAGCAAGTTTGAGACCGACAGCCAGCGGGGCGACTACGTAATAGAGGAGTTGATCAGTAAAACGCGTTAGTAGATATGGTTGAAGGCGTAGATATGGGGCTTGTAGATTGGTCGAGGTGGCAATTCGCCCTCACGGCCATGTATCACTGGATATTCGTGCCGCTAACCCTTGGGCTTTCATTCCTCATTGCGTTCATGGAAACGCGCTACGTGCGCACGGGCGATGCACGTTGGAAGCAGGCCACCCAGTTCTGGATGCGCATCTTCGGGGTGAATTTTGCCATTGGGGTTGCTACTGGCCTGATTCTGGAGTTTGAGTTTGGGACCAACTGGAGCAACTACTCATGGCTGGTGGGCGATATATTCGGCGCGCCGCTGGCCATAGAGGGCATCATGGCCTTCTTCATGGAGTCGACTTTTATTGCCGTGATGTTCTTTGGATGGGGGCGGGTTAGCAAGCGGTTTCACCTTGTGGCTACCTGGCTTACCGCAATCGGTTCAAATCTCTCGGCTCTGTGGATTCTGGTGGCCAACTCTTGGATGCAGCACCCAGCTGGTATGCACTTCAATCCAGAGACAGCGCGCAATGAGATGCACAATTTCTGGGATGTGCTGCTGTCGCCCGTTTCGGTGAACAAGTTCATCCACACCATTACCTCGGGCTACGTGCTGGCCTCCATCGTGATGATTGGGATATCGGCATGGTACTTGCTGAAGGGTAGGCATATCTGGATGGCCAAGCGGAGCGTGCTGATGGCCAGTGTGTTTGGATTCATAGCGTTGATCGTAGTGGTAATCACCGGCGATGGTTCAGCCTACCAGGTAGCCCAGAAGCAGCCCATGAAACTGGCAGCCATGGAGGGGCTCTATGAGGGAAGGCAGGGTGCTGGGCTGGTGGCCGTTGGCGTGCTGAAACCCAGGGTGCAACCGCTTGATAGCGGAGAGGCTTTCCTTTTCAAGATGGAGGTGCCGAGGCTGCTATCGTGGCTGGGGTACCACGATACCGAGGCTTTTGTACCCGGGGTGAATGATGTGCTAAGGGGTGGGTACCAGTATGATACACCAGATGGCGAAACGGTAGTAGAACCCTCGGTGGAGGAGAAGATCAGCATGGGGCGCGCGGCTATAGAGGCGCTTAGAGATTTCACTGACTACCGTATGCAGGGTGACACCGGGGGGATGGAGGAGGCTCGGGAGCGGCTAGAGGCGAATTTCCGCTACTTTGGCTACGGGTATCTCAACAGCCCAGAGAGCGTGGTGCCGAACGTGCCGCTTACCTTCTACGCGTTCCACACGATGGTTGCGCTCGGGGGGCTTTTCTTCGTCTTTTTCGCGGTGGTACTCTACCTATCTCTACGGGATCGGGTGGCGAAGCGGTGGCTGCTCATCACCTCTATCATCATGGTGCCGCTGGTCTACCTGTGCAGCCAGGCAGGCTGGGTGGTGGCAGAGGTTGGGCGTCAGCCTTGGACTATTCAGGATATTCTGCCCACTATGGCGGCTGTATCGCGTATTGATGCGGGGGCGGTGCAGGTAACATTTTGCATATTCGCCATCCTATTCACGGTGCTTTTGGTGGCGGAGCTTAGCATTATGTTTCGGCAGATCAAGCTGGGCCCTAGGGATAACTAAACGGGGGAGAGGACGGCTATGGATTCGATGTACGTTTTTCTGCAGCACTACTGGTGGTTTCTAGTGTCGCTGCTCGGGGCGTTGCTGGTGTTTTTGCTTTTTGTGCAGGGTGGTCAGACCTTTCTCCACACGCTAGGGCGCGATGGGGCAGAGCGGGCGATGCTGGTGAATGCGCTCGGAAAGCGGTGGGGGCTGACCTTCACCACGCTTGTAACCTTTGGCGGGGCGTTTTTCGCCTCCTTCCCGCTGTTCTACTCTACCAGCTTTGGCGGGGCGTTTTGGGTGTGGGTCGCCATCCTTATCTGCTTTGTGCTGCAGGCCGTAGCGTATGAATATCGGGCTATGCCAAAGAATGTGCTAGGGCAGAAGACATTCGATATATTCCTCTACATCAATGGATTCCTGGGTACTTTCTTGCTAGGGACGGCTGTGGGTACATTCTTCACCGGGAGCGATTTCACGGTGAATAGAATGGCGCTTACCGAGTTCAACCAGCCCATTATCTCTGCCTGGGGCAACGGTTGGCATGGGCTAGAGGCCTTGCTCGACTACCGTAACGTGCTGCTCGGGCTTGCGGTCTGCTTCTTGGCCCGGGTACTCGGCCTGCTTTACTACATCAACGCTATCAATGACGAGGCTATCGCCACACGTGCCCGCTACTACCTAAGGCTGAATGCTGTACCATTCTTGGCCTTTTTCCTTGCCTTTGTGGTGAGTATCATGCTGAGCCAGGGGTTTGCGGTAGATGGAGAATCTGGCCTGGTTAGCCTGGTGAAATACAAGTACCTTTCCAATCTCGTGGAGATGCCTATAGTGCTAGTGCTCTTTGTGGTGGGCGTGCTGTCTGTACTCTGGGGGATTGCCATTGCGCTCTTCAGCAGGTGCACCTCATGCTTCTGGGCATCGAACCGTAGGGGAATCTGGTTCTCTGGTTTTGGTACGGTATGCACAGTGCTGTCGCTATTCCTATTGGCGGGC
>JABCOB020000135.1 GCA_013333835.2 Bacteroidia bacterium | reverse complement strand
TTTGCGGAACTCTTAATCTGAAAATATTTTGCTACCTTGCGCATGTTTTTCCCACCCGATTTCAGCTGTATTTCCGCTAAAATCCTAACCTTACCTCGTATGCGCCCTATAAAACTATTATCCCTCTTGGCCATCCTGTTTGCCCCGCTGCCCCTAGTGGCCCAGCAGGTTGTAGAGCTCGGCGGTTACCGTTTCATACCGGAGCAGATTGCGCGGCAGCCCATTCACGCCAGCCGCAGTGCGAACGGGAAACAGCCCCTGCTCCTTAGCACCCGCCACCTCGGGCAGCCCCTCAATGGGCAGCACAACGCACTCATCCAGCTGGCGGCACTCCCCTCTGCTCGTGAGTTCGCCCTGCTCGCCGTGCAGGGTATAGTACTGGGCGACTACGTGGGCGGCAACGCCTACTACGCCCTCATACGCGAAGGGGCTACCCTCCCGAATCTCGGCAGGAGCAATCGGATCACCTCTGCCATTGCCATTCGCCCCGAGTGGAAGATCTGCGCAGCCCTGCAGCCCGATGAATCCAAGGATCACCCCGCGGCCATTCCCGATTCTGATACCGACGCCGCACGGCACTCACCCAATTCGGCTACCGGAAGCTACTCGGCACGCCGCACTGCGCATGATGAAAAACGCCCCGCAATACCTGACTACGCACGCGCAGGGGGCAACGCTGCGCTGGTGGTGATACGCTACGCAGGCAACGCCACCCCGCAGCAGGTGGCCACCCAGCTCCAGAGGCTCGGCCTGCGGAATGTAGAGGTAGCCGCCCCCTTCAACGCCGCCTACGCCGAAATGCCGCTTGCCGCCGCGCTGGAGGTGGCAAGGCTCCCCTGGGTGCTCTCGGTGGGGCTATTCCCGCCGCCGCCCACCCTGCTCAACAACGATAGCCGCATGCTGGGGCGCGCCAGCCTACTCGGCCTTCCCGCCACGCTAGGAGGCAGGGGCCTCGAAGGGAAGGGCATGAAAATCGGGATCTGGGATGCCAACATAAGCCAGCATGTGGACTTCGGTGGGCGGGTACACGTGCAGGAGTACGAGGTGGTGAGCGAGCATGGTTCGCACGTTACGGGCACGGTGCTTGGGGCTGGATACCTAGATCCCGACGGGCGGGGTATGGCGCCCAAAGCGGAGGCTTGGACATACAACTTCAACACCCAGAAGAATGGGCTCACTGTGCCCCAAGAGATGGCTATAGCCCAGGAGAAGTGGGGTATTACCCTCACGCAGAACTCCTACGGGCTGGCACTCAACGGACTGTGCGATAAACTAGATCTGCTGGGCTACCGGGAAACCGACCTCAACATGGACCGCCTCGCGGAACGCTACCCCACCCTCACGCACATCTTCGCCGTGGGGAACGACCAGCAATCGTGCCAAGCCAAGGTGAGGGAACTCTACGGCAAGCCAGGCTACGGCACCCTAGGGAATCGGGCGAAGAACGTGATACTAGTAGGTGCTCTCGACAGGTATGGGCGCATGGAGAACGGGAGCAGCTGGGGACCTCAGGACGACGGGCGCCTAGCACCGACCCTCTGCGCCAAGGGCGAGGATGTGTGGAGCACCATCTCAGGAAATGGGTACGCGAGCATGAGCGGTACTAGCATGGCCTGCCCTGGCGTTACGGGGTCTGCCGCGCTGGTGGTCGAACGCTACGCACAGCTACACCAAGGGCAGAATATCCCCAGCGTGCTACTACGCGGGCTGCTGGCCAACACCGCCACCGATGCCGGGCGACCTGGCCCCGATTTCCAGTACGGATATGGGGTGCTGAATGCCGAGAAGGCCGTGGTAGCGGTAGAGAATGGCTGGTACAACACAGGCACGCTAGAGGCGGGGAAGAAATCTGAACTGACCATAGCCATACCCGAGGGGACTACAGGCATCAGGGCGATGCTGGTATGGACTGACCCCACGGTGGCCAAGACCTACAAATTCCGCGACAGGGCTGTGGTGAACGACCTCAACCTGAAAGTGCGGGTCGGCACCACCGAATACCTTCCCTGGGTGTGCGACCACCGACCAGAGGGCGTGGAGCAGAACGCCACACGCCAGCTCGACAGCCTCAATAACATGGAGCAGGTAACCCTAAACGCCGCGGAAATTGGGAGTTCCCGCCAGATATCCGTAAGCGTAGAGGGGCAGGTGGTAACCAACGGGCAGCAGGAGTACACGGTTACCTGGTATTTGGAACGGGCCGAGCCACGGGTAGTGTCGCCAGCTGCGGGTTCGCTATGCCTCCCTGGCGGCACGGCCTACCTAGCCCTAGAGGGGGTAGAGGCTCCCTACGATGTAGAGCTATCGTATAACGACGGCCAGAACTGGCTTCCGCTAGGCAGGGTAGAGCACCCGAGCTACGATACGCTCATCACCATCCCGGCAGATGCCCCCCTTACGAGCTCTGCTCTAGTGAGGGTATTCGATGCCAAAGGGCGAGTGGCCAGGAGCAGCCGGCCGTTCACCATTTCGCCTAGAGCCACAGGGCTTAGAGTCGAAAGGCCAACGTGCGGGGTTACAGGTTGGAAACTAAGCTGGGTGAAGGTGGATGCTGCCGCGCAGGGTTACGTGGTGCTGCTGGCAAATCCAGATAGGAACGGGGATTTTGAGAAGATCGGCGAAACTAACACCCCCGATGCGGTGGAATTCCTAGTGCCTGCCGACAAGCTAGCCAGTGTAGAGCGCCCCGTACTCTCGGTGGCAGTAAAGCTCCCAAATGGTTCATACGGCAAGCGGGCAAAGGGGGTAAGCCCGAGTTACGCTGTGCCTGTGATGCTTACGGCAAACGACCTTCCCTTTGAGACGACCTTTGAGCGGCTCCCGCCAATTTACTTCAACGTGAAGACGGGTGAACACATGCGGGTTAAGTACATCACCAAGTCGGCCTCTGGATTACCGGCGGGTTCGAACACGTTTGGGCTTATCGATAGCCTTTCGGTACCAGGGTTCAACACCGATGATTACTTTGACGAGACCAGGAACGCCAAGAACATGGGGAGCATCAGCATGTGCGACCTCGACCTCACCATGCTTGCGGGCAATGACAGCGTGCTGCTACACATCTCCGGGGTGCTAGATACCGACGATCCCAACGACCTCAGCACGGCCCGCATGCGGGTGAGGGACGGTGTAGATGGGGGCCAAATCCTCACCAGCCTCGATGGGAAGACCGTCCACCAGGGCACTGGCTACAACCAGGAGTGGTACTACTGGCTAGCCGGCGGGCAGCATCACAAGCTGGTAATAGAGTTCAGCGGGAAGGGATTCAACGATGTGCTTGGGCTAACCCGAGTGGCCATAGAGCGCCCAACCCGCGAGAGGGCTGTGCGCCTAACCCTTATAGATGCCCCGAAGGATGGGGCGAACCTGGGCGAGGAAACTTTTAAGCTGATGCTTGAGAACCAAGGGGTAAAGGACCTCTCCAACCTGCTAATCAAGGTCCACACCCGTGGAAAGTGGGTGAAGTCAGTTCCCATCCCACTCCTCAAGGGCATGGAACGCACTGTGGTAGAGGTTAAAGTGGACCTATCGACCCGTGAACAGCTGGGCGAACTCGTACCAGTACACTTCACCTGCGAGGTAGCCCCGCTGAACCCCACGGTGAATGCCGAGCTAGCCTGGCAGGTAAACAGCATGGGCAGCGTGGTGCCAATGGGATCGTCATACATGGCATTCTCCCCTTCATACGGGTGGGTGGCGGTGGATCCACGGCTCACCTACACGGTGAAAGACCGAATGATATTCACCGACAACGGCGGTGCGCTTAGGGACTACACTCCCGAGCAGGAGTCGACCATCAAGTTCCTCCCTGCCGATCCGCACATGCGGGTTCGGGTTCGTTTCATTCGGTTCAACATCCTGAAGGATAACGCCTCGCTACGGGTATACACCGTCAAGACGCCCGCTACCCTACGGTCGCTAGCCGGCATTAGAGAGCGGGACTACCTAACCGGGGAACGGGTGAAACCAGGCCTTCCCTCGCTGGTCTACACTTCAGAGGCTGATGATGGTGGTATAACGCTGCACTTCAGCTCAAAGAAGGGCAATACCGGTGCCGGGTGGATTGCCGAGGTAGACATGGTGCCGGGCAAGAACCCCCTATCGATTACCGAGGTGGTATCTAGCCAGATAGGTGAGGGTGAAGAGGGCGAGGTACCCATCACCATTAAAGTGCTAAACCGTTGGAATACCGTACAGAAACACGCAGCCATAAGTGTACTCGACAGGAAGGGCTACCTTTTCTCCGAGTGGATGGACCTCCAGCCTGGCGAGAACACCATAACCCTAAACCACAAGGTGAATGTGCCTGTTGCACTCCCCATCCCCATCAAGGTTACCGTGGAGGGCGATGATACCGATGCCAGCGATAACGAGCTGGAAACCTACGCTATATACGACCGATACTGCACCCCCAGCCAGCTGCCCAAAACAACGCCCGATGATGACACAAAGCTACAGATGGTGGAGACCTACAACCACCCCGTACAGCTCCCCAAAGACAAGACCGGTGCCATGCGCTACACCCTCGGTTCACCCCTCGCGGTCTACAGCCAAGAGGCACGCAATGAGCTGAAGGTAACCCCCTTTGGCAAGATACCCGATGGGTGGAGTGTGGCTCTCTGGGTAGATTGGGATGGCAATGGACAGTTCGATGAGGATCGGCTCCTAGTTCCCCTAGCCGCTGGTAATGCCCAAGCGGTAGCATTCACGCTAGCTCCCAAAACGGTAACCGCTGGACTTAAGCGTGCCCGCCTCATGCTAGGCGCCACTGCCGAGCTGGGCAATCCCTGCTCTGCCCCCACGGAAGGCGACCTACAAGATTTCGCCATAGAACTCCACCCAGGGCTGTACGAGAGGCATAACGACCTCGAAATCACCTTCCTCAGCATTGGGCAGAGTGGTAAGAACCTCAGCAATAACCAAGAGATCCGGATCTCCCTCTCAAACCTCTCAAACGTTGACTACGACGGCAAGCTTAAGGTAAAGGTGACCGTAGATGGGAACGTTACCGATGAGGTGATTGACCTCTCTGGAGCTAACGCCCTGCAGGCCTACGTCGGCTTCAGGCAGGTAGCGCTTGACACGCACGCCGACTTCAGCGCTGCGGGTAGGCACACCGTGAGGGTAGAGCTGTTGGATAACCCCGTGGAGGCGAAAAACGTGCGGGAGGCCTCTGTAGACTGCATAGTGCCTGCATCTGATGGGTTCTACGCGCTAAGCATCAACACGGTAGCCAATCCAGACGAGAAGGTTGCTGCGCACGGCGTAGGCAAAAAGCTCGGGCAACGGTACATCGACGAGTTCACTACAGAGCTGGTCTTCCGGCTCGAGAGGCCGCAGTACGCCACGCTAATGGCCGGCAAGGGCTACTGGGTCTACTGCACCTACGGGCTAGGCTCCGGGATTCCAGACAATTCGATCTCGGTGGTGATAGCCGGGCGAATGCTGCGCTACACTCCCGCCAACGTGGTGACGCCCGGGGTATGGCATCACCTCACGGTGGTGGTGAAGGACATAGTAACGGGATTCGGCGGGCCGAGCTGCAATGTACAGGTATTCATCGACGGGGTAGAGCAACCCCTCCGAGGCAATGGGGCAAAGGCCGCCCCGAGCTTTGGCGATAACGGCAAGGAGGAACTCTACCTCTGCCCACGATTCGCCGGGCAACTCAAGCTCTTTAGAGCCTACGAGATCCCCCTCAAGGGTAGCGAAATTAAGCCATTCGCCTACGTGCGGAAGGCCGATGGCACACTCCCAAGAGACTGCGTGGCAGAGTTTGCCTTCAACGAGGGCCCAGGCAACTGGAAGAGCCTCTCAGGGGGCATGATGGCCGATATCATCTCTACCCCTACACGGGTAATTGCCCCCACAAACGGGCTATGGCAAAAGCCAGACAACATGGTGGCGACCCTCCGCTTTGATGGGCAAGCCGGCCTCGTGCAAACTGCGCCCAATGCCTACACCGTGCTGTTTGACAAGGGAACCCCGAAAAGCGGCGTGAAAGGGAAGATAGTGACGGCCTGGCCAATGGCGAGGCTAGAGTACAACGGCACTGCGGTAACCGATGCTACCACCTATGATTTCAGCACACCCATCAAGCTAAAGGCCTCCGCTTCACCATTCGGCTACCCCCTTACCCAAGAGATAGAGCTTACCTATAGGGAAGACAAATCCAAGGCCTGCGAACTACTCTCGCTTAAGCTTGAACCAGGGTTCAACAATGGGCTTACCACCCCCGTAGAGCTTAGCAATCCCGGGCAGACCTGCGTGCTCCATGTTCCAACGAGTGCTGGAAAGATCGCAGATCCCAAGCGCTGCAAGTTGACATTCACCGTATCTGCCCTCGCCACTCTAGAGCTGAATGGGGCCACTCTCAAGAGCGGGATAAGCGAGGTGGACCTATCCCATCCACAGCTCCTTACGGTGGTTGCAGAGAATGGAATCCGCAAGCACTACACCGTAGAGCTAGCCCAGGCGCAGAGCCTAACCTGGGAACTGGCACAGACCGAATACACCTACGGCGATTCTCCTGTGGATGCGAGGATAATCCTACCCCAGGGCGGGCAAATCTCCACTACCAGCAGCCGCCCCGAGGTGGCCTCGCTCGCCAGTGGCAAGCTGGCAATCGGCGTGCCTGGCATCACCACCATCACCGCGAGCCTGCCAAATGCGGGTGGCTGGGCGGCCACATCCCCCATATCCAAGCAGATAACCGTGCGCCCTAAGGCCATCACCGCGCGGGTAAAGGGAATGCGGTGCAGGGTCGGCTACCCCATTGATCTCGGGATAGAGTTCGAAGGGCTAGTGAACCCCCTAGACGCAGCCCTGCTGCAGAATCCCCTCGCCAAAGGATGCTTCACCGTGCAAGATGCCAACGGCAACCCAGTGAATACCGCCCACCCCCTGCCGGCAGGCATCTACGCCGTGAAGGGCGATGCCAGCAAGGCCTACACCGACACCCTCTACCGTATCACTCCCGCCGATGGGAGCTTTGAGGTAGAACAGGCCGACCGATGGAGAGTACAGGTAACCGTGAGGGCTGGTAACTCTCTGCTAGAAGGCGCAAGCGTACTCATATGGGGTAAAGATACCTCCGTGGTAACGACCACCACGAGCCAAGGGCAAGCGGTAGGCTACCTCGCCAGCGGGAAGTACGCCGTAGTGGTGGGCAAGGCTGGCTACTCAACGGTAGAACAAACGCTCAGCGTGCTGAAGGGCGATGCCGATCTTTCGGTAGCCCTAGCCCCTGCAACCGTAACCCTCACCTACAGTGTGGATGGAGCTGGTGGCTACCTGGCTGGCCCCGCGGTGCAAAAGCTAGCGCCTAACACGGACGGCGAGCCGATAATGGCTGTGCCCGAACCGGGATACGCATTCAGCCAGTGGGACGATAACGTGCTGGATAACCCCCGGCAAGATACCGCTCTAACCGAAAACAAGACTGTAAAGGCCCTCTTCGCCCCCCTGCAATTCACACTGCGATACAAGGTGGGTAAGGGTGGCAAGCTAAAGCACGGGCTACCAGAGCAAACCGTGGGCTATGGCCTCGATGGGCAGAAGGTGGAGGTAGAACCCGAGGCTGGCTACTACTTCCGCGGCTGGAGCGATGGGGTGCAGACCACTGAGCATACAGCCCACAATGTAACCGACAGCCTCACGGTAACGGCCCTATTCGGCAAGTACATTACCCTCCCCGATGCCAACGACTTCGAGGCAGGCACCCTCGGCGAGCACTGGTACACCGAGAGCGTTGGGAAAACCTACAACCCCTGGTTCGTGGCCAACACCTCGCAGGCCGACCTCCCCCTACTACACGAAGGGTATTTCGCCGTGGGCAATAGCTACCGAATGGGAGCTGGCACCCGAACCGAGACCTACCTCTACTCGCCCCGCTACACCCTTGAGGGATGGAGCAACGACCTAGTGGTGGGATGTGTCTACTCCTCGCACACGCTAGCACCAGATGAGCTCAAGCTCCAGATGCAGATAGACCAAGATGGGTGGCATGACCTATACACCTTTGCGTCGAACCCCAAGCCTACCAACGTAAAGGTTAGCGTACCAGCACTCCAACTCGGTGGAAAGGGGTACGTGCAGTTTCGCTGGAGGTACGCCTGTGCAGCATCATATGCTGTGGAGCTGGACAACATCGTGATAATGGCTGCCAGCACCGCAAAGGTCAAGGTGCTATACATGGCTGAACCCGCAGGCGCTGGTACTTTCGACAGGCTCGTACCCCCACCCGGCAGCACCCAGGAGAACATCGCCATGCAAGAGGTGAACCAGGGCGAACGGGCAAACGATGTGCTGGCGAAGGCCAACGCTGGCTTCCGCTTCAACCACTGGGATGCCGGGCTAACCACCCCAACCCTCTCTGTTCGGCACGGCATATACTCCGAGGAGGTTCACACCGCCCACTTCCTAGCCGACGGGCAGGTGCTGGTGGGCTACAGGGCGTTCCCCGCAGAGGGCGGCTCCGTACAGCAGGACGGGCATCCCATCGTGCAACAGCTCGTTTCGGCGGGTGGTAATGCCCTGCCAGTAACCGCAGTACCCGCCAGTGGCTACCGATTCCTCTACTGGGACGACAAGGGGATAACTACCCCGGTGTACACCCAACTCGGGGTAAAGGAGAGCATGGTGGTAACGGCGGTCTTCGGGAGAAACGACGAATACCCAGCTACCATAATGGTACTGGATAAGGACGGCGCTGGACTCATGGGCGCCACCGTTACCCTGCATGGGCAGACGCTAACCACCGATGCCAAGGGCAGCACCCCCAGCCTTATGCTCCCTGCCGATGACTACCCCTTCACGGTAAAGCTCGCCGACTACCAAAATGCCGAGGGTATACTGAAGGTAACCTCCATTACGTCCAAGGCCTACGCTACGCTGCTACCAGTACCTACCTACACGGTAACCTTTGAGGTGACAAGCGAGGGCAAGGCTGTAGAGAGAGCCAAAGTGTCCATTGCCCAGAAAATCCTCTCCACCAACGGAAATGGGCTATGCACCACTGAACTTCCAGATTCTACCTACTCCTACACCGTAAGGCGAACAGGCTACGAGAACGCCACTGGCACTGTAGTAGTGAAGGGCGAATCGCTAACGGAAAAAGTAACCCTTACGAAGAAGCCCAAACATCCTAATGCCGTAGGGGAAATCTCGCCGCTGGCCAGAGTAGAAATGGCTCCCAACCCGTGCAACGAAGAGCTCCACCTACAGCACACCGAACCCGTGGCGTGGCTACGCGTTGTGAACTCGCAAGGTGTAGAGGTACTGCGGTATACGCACAACGGGCAAGCGGGAATAACCCTGCCAGTAGGCGCTCTCCCCGAGGGACTTTACCTGCTGCAACTCTCCGATAACCAAGGTGGTACACATACACTGCAATTCGTGAAGCTGTAGCAACCCAAGCACTGCACCTGGATAGGGTGGGGCACAATACTCCACCCTATTTTCTTTGGCTGCATAGCGCAATAATTCTAACCCCTACCAGAGGTTCATTGCGCTGCTAGACAATGGAATACGTAAACAGATCGGGAGCATTTTCACATGGTGACAAGGGTGAAAAGTAGCGTTCTGGAGCTTTGCCCCCGTTTACGAAAAAATCGCTACCTTTGCGGCACTAAACTGAAATCACAACAGGGTAAATAACTCAACGTTAAAATGAAGCACCTACTAGCATTCGGCATGCTGACCCTAGGGTTGGCGCTCGCCCTCGCTTCTTGCGGCGATGGGAAGCAGGCAGAAAATACGGACTCCGAGGAACAGAATACGCCCGCCTCGCTGGCCGACTACGACTTCGCACGGCTGAACTACGCACTCGGGGCCTCGGCGGGCTTTTTCGTAAAGGACCAGGGTGTGAAGCTCGATGCAGAGCAGTTCCTCAAGGGGCTACGTGATGCTGCCGAGGGCAAATCGACCATGAATGAGAAAGATTGCCAAATAGAGCTAGAGAAATACCTCGCGCTAGAGCAGGAGTTTAAGGCTCAGGAACAGCTGCGTATGGGCGACCGTTTCCTCGACTCTATGGCGAAACTCCCAGGGGTGGTAAGAGATTCTTCTGGGCTTCTCTACCGTATAGATGTAGAGGGTACTGGTGCCCAACCTACTGATAGCAGCTACGTTAGCGTAAACTACGTGCTGACCCTTGTGAATGGTCAGGTGCTGGACTCCAGCGCAACGGGCCAGCCCATCCTTGCCAACCTCAAGAATATGATTAGGGGGTGGGCTATAGGCGTTTCGAAATTCCGTGAAGGGGGAAAGGGTATGCTCTACATCCCACCAGACCTAGCCTACGGTGTGAATGGACGGCCTGGTATCCCCGGGAATGCGACTCTGGTTTTCAGCATTGGGCTAGAGAAGGTGCTCACGAAGGAAGAGTACGAAAAGGGACTGCGAGGCCAGTAGCCAACGCCTACAACGGCGGGTATCGCACCCCACATCAACCCAAAGTGGAACGGGCGATGCCTGCTGGTAGCGTCACCCGAGGAAAGGGGAAGAAAAAGCCACATCGCTGGGCAAGGGAGGGCTACCCTATTGGCCAGTAGAGGGGTGGAGTGGGCCTAGCAGCGTATTGGTACGTGGTTACCTCGCTGTAAAGGGCTATGTGAAGCATCTGAGG
>JABCOB020000134.1 GCA_013333835.2 Bacteroidia bacterium | reverse complement strand
CTGCTATGGTTTCGCTGCTAGAGCCATTGTCTGATACGCTATAGGCTCGCGCGGTGGCATTGCGAGCCCCCACCTGTAGGCTCATCCCGCCTGTGAGAAGCTGCGAGTAGTCTACCTGGCTGAGTATGGTGTACTTGTCTATATGCTGCTCCCAGCCCTCCAGCTGGCGAGGTGTGCTAGTCTGCACTGTTTGCTCTTGGCTCTGCTCGTGCAGTCGATTGTAGACAGTTACCACGTTGGCACTTAGCGTTCTCCCGCTGCTAAAATTGTTCTGGTAATAGAGGTCTAGCGATGGATGGAGAAGCTGGCTACTAGCACTCCGCTTGGTGGTGTAGCGGGAGCTGACACCATTGGTGATGTCGGTAACCTGGCTGGAGTAGTCTACCCGTTCATCGCCCATATCCCCCTTGAGCGCAAGGCGGAATACGTGGTGCTCCCCATCGTTGTAGGTATAGGTAAGGTTGGCGTTGGTCTGGAGGGTTGGCACGTAATGCTTGGTACGCACAGCCACCGCACGGCTCAAAGCTCCCTGGGCAATGCTGAGGGAATCGGCAATACGACCCGGTTTTCGCCAGCGCATGTAGTCTGCCTCCAGCCCTACACTCAGACTATGGTTTCTGTAGTGGTAGGCGTAGAAGGCCTCACCTCCAGCAAAGTACAGAGTATTGCCTCGCAGCGAGAATTCGCCTCCATGCCCTTCATCGAGCGGCTTGGTGATCACGTCTATCACCTGGCGGGTGGTATTGTAGCGGCCGGGCGCAATATCATAATAATCGACCCGAATCACCTTGCTAGGCCGTATGGTGCGAAGCTCCTGCTCATTGGTAGCAAGGCCATTGAGCAGGAGCAGCGGGTGGCTACGATCACTGGCAATGAGGATCGAGCGGGTAGAATGATCCTCGGTGAGCCAGGGCATCTTGGCTATGAGGCTCTGCGCATCGCGAGAGGCCTTCACCTGCTCCGGGCTGAAGTTGTAGACCTGTTGCCCGTAGTCGCCCTTGGTCACCCCGCCCACGCGGATCTCATCTATGGCATGCTCGTTGAGTTCAAGGGCGATATTCACCTCCGTGGGTTCATCCGTATCCTCTACGTTCACGTAGGATTCCATTGGTTTATACCCCATTAGCTCGGTATGTACCCTATAGGATCCCGCCTCCCCAACCTGGAGCGAGTAGCGCCCCTCCATATCGGTAAGCGTGCTCGCCACCAGGGTGTCGCCATCCCCCTTGAACACGGCCACCGTGGCAAAGGATAGCGGAACCTCGCCCTCCTGGGCCACTACCTGCCCTGCTATGCGTAGCGCTCCTGCATCTTGCGCATAGAGCGAAGTGAATGATAGCAAAGTGATTACCGATAAGCCCGCTAGGAGCTGAATCATGATAGGGGGTATTAGGTGCTTCATTGCAATGGAATCCTGGGTTTCATTTGACTAAGATCTACAGTTTCAAAGTTAGGCAAAAAAAAACTCCAGTTCACATCTATCAGATTATGCGTAATTCGAATTACCCTGATAACCATTCAAATAAGAAAATAATTTATACCCGTTCTCCCCTTAATCTCGCCAGATTCGCTACCTTTGCGGACAAATAACTCCTATGGCACGCATCCTCGGCATCGGCTTTGCCCTGAATCAGATAGTGATTCGCAATGTGCCCTCGTTGGCCGACTTTGGGCTAGCCCCTCAGACCTCAACCCTCGTGGGCATTGAGGCGCTGAACGATGCGCTTGCGCTAGCCGCGCACCTCGGACTAGAGCGTATCGATTTCGCAGGGGGGAGTGCCGCCAACACACTACGAGGGCTGGCGGGGCTAGGTGTGGGCACTGGGCTAATAGGCAAGGTGGGAGGCGATGCCGAGGGGGAGGCTCTGTACAATTCGCTACGAGCCGCCGGCATATCCCCTTCGCTCATTAGCAGCGTCGCCCGCACAGGGCAATCGCTCACCCTTATCGACACCCACCTCCAGCGTTCCACCATCACCTTCCTCGGGGCGGCAGCCACCCTCAACGCCGTGGACCTCGATGCCCGGGAGTACACAGGTTTCGACCTCCTGCTGCTAGAGGGGAACACCGTGCGCAACCACAAGCTCATGAACCGTGCCATCCACATAGCGCGCGATGCACAGCTAAAGGTGGTGCTAGACCTGGGGAACTACGCCATAATCGATGCCAACCGGGAGTTCCTGCACCGCGAGATCCCCGGGCGGGTCGACGTGCTACTAGCCAACGAGGTGGAGGCCCGCGCCTTCACGGGGCAGAATCCCACCAAAGCCCTGCGGGAACTAGCCGCCGCATGCCCCATAGTGGCCATTAAGCTCGGCGAGGAGGGGGCCATGGCCCAGCGGGGCGATGAGTTCGCCCATGTGCCCATCCGTAGGATTGCGCAGGCCGATACCACAGGAGGCGGCGACCTTTTCGCAGCGGGCTTCCTCTACGGCCTCTGCCATGAGGCTACGCTTGAAGCCTCGCTCCGGCTAGGCAACCACCTGGCCAGCGAAGTGCTGCAGTGCTTTGGAGCGCATATCCCCCCCGAAAAATGGCCTGAGCTGCTACGCATAGCCGAGGACACCGTGGGGAGCTGTGCCGTAAGGTAAGCAGGAGCACCGCAACCATACGAACCGCTAGCACTCCTTTGTACAAAAAAAACGTGGGGAAAATCCCCACGTTTCTTGTTTCTCAACGGGATGCTACTTACTTCCCGCAGCTCCCCTTTTTACACTCGCAATCCTCCAGGCTATGGATCACCAGGCCGCTACGCAGCTTGGGTTCAAACCATGTGGTTTTTGGGGGCATAATATTACCCGTATCGGCAATGTTGATAAGCTGTTTCATGGAAACGGGGTATAGAGCGAAGGCGACCGCCATCTCTCCGCTATCCACCCGCTTTTGCAGCTCCCCTAGCCCGCGGATACCACCCACGAAATCGATACGATTCGAAGTACGAAGATCCTTTATACCCAGAATTTTATCGAGTACAAGGTTCGAGAGAATCGTAACATCCAGCACCCCTATAGGGTCAGCATCGTTGTAAGTGCCTGGCTTGGCCGTAAGCGAGTACCACTTGCCCGCAAGGTACATGCTGAAATTGTGGAGCTTAGACGGTTTGTAGATGGAAGTACCCTCCTCCTTCACCTCAAAGCTCTCGCCCAGCTTGGCTAGCAGCTGCTCGGGGGTAAGACCGTTGAGATCCTTTACCACACGGTTGTAGTCGATGATCTTGAGCTGATCATCAGGGAATATCACCGCCAAGAAGTAGTTGTACTCCTCATTGCCTGTGTGGTGGGGATTCTGCTCCTTTTTCTCTTGTCCCACACGGGCTGCTGCCGCTGTACGGTGATGCCCATCGGCCACGTAGAGCGCTGGGATCTTGGAGAATATCTCCGTGATGCGAGCATTCAGCTTGTCATCATTTATCACCCAGAAGTGATGCCCAAAGCCGTCCTCAGCCACGTAATCGTACTCGGGCTCTTGGTGATCTACCACGCTGTGCACTATCTCATCCATCTCCTTAACCGCAGGGTAGGCGAAGAATACCGGTTCGAGGTTGGCATTCTGGTTACGCACATGGATCATGCGGTCATTCTCCTTCTCGGTTCTCGTAAGCTCGTGCTTCTTAATCTTGCCGTTCACGTAATCCTCAAAGTGGCAGCAGGCTACAAGTCCGTACTGGGTACGCCCGTCCATCGTCTGGGCGTAAATGTAGTAGTGCTCCTTGTCGTCTTG
>JABCOB020000133.1 GCA_013333835.2 Bacteroidia bacterium | reverse complement strand
GGGAGTATCTACTCGTGGGACAGCCATGGGCTCACCGCGGCAGACCGCCTGCACTTCTCCCCCTTGGGGTATCGTTTGCAGGGAACGCTCTTGGGGGTGGCACTCTACCGAATGCTTACCCAAGAACCGAAATGAGGGCGCGTGTGATGATGGGATCGGTCTAGGTGAAATACACCCGAAAGTATCCATGATGGCGGAAGCCATTTTTTTTGTAGAAATTCGATCTAAATACCCATTATGTGGGATAGTCTGCTTGCCCAGGTGAGGGAATTCCTGAGCTATGATTCGCTTAAGCCGCTGCTTTTCACCCAGGTTGACTTTTGGGTATTTCTACTCGTGCTCTCGGTAGGATACCTGTGCGTACAGCGAAAGCTCGCGGTGCGCAACTTCTACCTGTTGGTTTTCAGCCTTCTTTTCTACTGTAAATCGTGCGGGCTATTCGCCATACTGCTTGTAGCCTCCATCCTTTTCAACTACGCAATGGCACTGGCCATAGCGGCAGGGCGTACTCGGTGGCAGCGCAAGGGGATGCTCTCCATTACCGTAGCGGTCAACCTTTTCCTCTTGGCCTACTTTAAGTATTCCCATTTCTTCGTGGGGATCATCAATAGCCTGTTCGACACCCATTTTGAGGCTACCAATGCGCTGGGGGTAGCCATTGCCTCGCTGTTTGGCGATGGGCATACCCTGGTTGCAACCATGCTGCCGGTGGGGCTTAGCTTCTACACCTTCCAGGCCATTAGCTACGTGGTAGATGTCTACAGGCGTCAGTTGCCTCCGCTGCATCGCCCCGAGGAGTTCGGCTTCTACTTGGCATTCTTTCCCCAGCTGGTGGCGGGGCCTATAGTCCGGGCTAGCGAATTCATCCCGCAGATCTACCAGCCGTATAGGGCGAGCCAACGGGAGTTGGGGCACGCGCTCTTTCTCATCCTCGGGGGGCTTTTTAAGAAGATTGTGCTGTCAGACTACATCGGGCTCAATCTGGTAGACAGGGTGTTCAATAGCCCTACAGCCTATACGGGACTCGAGAATCTGATTGCCAGCTATGGGTATACATTGCAGATCTACTGCGACTTTTCAGGCTACACCGATATCGCCATTGGGGTGGCGTTGCTGTTGGGCTTTCGCCTTTCGATCAACTTCAATTTCCCGTACCGTGCAGCCTCGCTTACCGACTTTTGGCGGCGTTGGCATATATCGCTCTCCACTTGGCTTCGCGACCATCTCTACATCCCTCTTGGGGGGAATAGGCATGGGGCGGCAGTAATGTACCTCGCGCTCATGACCACCATGCTGCTCGGCGGGCTTTGGCATGGTGCCAGCTGGAACTTCGTCATTTGGGGCGGGGCGCATGGCGTGGCGTTGGTGGCGAGTAAGCTCATTGCCCGATTGCCGGCGGCGTGGCTGGCGCGCCCAGCCGTTAGAGCCCTACGGTGGCTGCTCACCTTTCACTTTGTGGTGCTGTGCTGGATATTCTTCAGGGCGCAGGGGTTGCAACAAGCACTGGATGTGGTGGCGCAAATAGGGAGGGAGTTCCACCCCGAGGCCATACTGCAGGCACTGCAGGGCTACCGTACCGTGCTGCTCCTCATGGCGCTGGGCTACTTCCTGCACTGGATGCCGGGCCGATGGATAGAAAGGGTGCGCGGGGGCTTTATAGCGCTGCCTACAGCGGCGAAATTCGCCCTAACACTAGTGCTTGCCCTACTCATGCTCAAGGTGCAAACGGCAGACCTGCAACCATTCATATATTTTGATTTTTAGCATCTTACGATTGCCTAGGGCGGGAATACAGCGGATTTGCAATCCCCGCATCCATCCGTTACTCTCGGGGTCATCGCCGCACCTTCGCCGTACCAACGCCCTATCTCCTCTAGTGCACCCTCGGATTTTGCGATGAAATCCGTGGGTAGAGTGGCGACGGTTGGGAGTTGGTACGGCGAAGGTGCGGCGAAGGTGCGGCGCGCATGGGGTGGAGGGGCGAGCACGGCGATGGGTGTTCGTTACGGTTATTTCATTACCTTCGCGGGGAATATGGGTTCAGTTACGTACTACCTTGGCTTGCTATGGCACTTAGGCTGCGGATTAAGCATAGGATCCTCTTCCTGGTTCTCCTGGTTTCTGCCCTTATCTACATCATCTCCATCGGGTATATCATCACCTCTACCCGGAGGGTGATGCTGGAGGAGGCCTACAGCAAGGTGGTTCTCTCTGCGCAGAAGTCGGCCAATGCGGTTTCTGAACGGATAGATCCCTACATGGTGCTTTCGCTCTCGTTGGCCAGTGCATTCGCCGATTTTAGCCATCCACCCGATGCCAGCTGGCGGAGTCAGACCATGCAGATGATGCGTCGTATCTACCCCCTCTACCCCGAGGTCGTCTCCCTTTGGAGTAGCTGGGAGTATAGCGCCATTAGCCCTGGCTATGCAAAGCCGTACGGACGCATCGCCTATGCGCTAGAGCACCACCCGAGCGGAGGCATTAACGAGACGGTGGAGGAGCTGAGCCTAACGGGCGATCCGGCTCCCTACGCGGCTTTTAAGGCGCTTAACAAGCCCTCGCTCTTCGAGCCCTACCTCGGCGTGGGAACCCAAAGCTCGGCCAATAGGGTCCTTATGACCACGGTGGCTGCCCCCATGCAGAAGGATGGGGAGTACGCGGGGATGGTGGGGTGCGACATTCCGCTCGACTGGCTGCAGGGCGTGGTGGAGCAACTCCAGCCCTTTGAGCAAAGCCTGGCGTTCCTACTCTCGGGCGAGTCGAAAATTGCGGCCTACCATAGCGATTCGCTGCTCCTTCGGCCGGTAGAGATCCTATTCCCGCATGACGCAGAGCGCGAGGAGCTGCACCGCATAGTGCGCGAGGGGCGTGAGCATTCCTTCATACATGTAGATTCGGCCGGGAGGCGCTACTTCGTGGTGATGTCGCCCATCAATATCCGCCACTCGGCTACCCACTGGTCGCTAGGGCTCATGGTGCCGCTCAGGGTGATACGGCATGAGGCCGACCAGAGCGTGAGGATATCGGTGCTTGTGGGCCTGGTCGCCCTGCTCATTCTGGTGGGCTTGCTTATACAGATCTCCAACAGCATCTCTCGCCCTATAGAGCGGGTAACCAGGGTATTGCAGCAGCTTGGCGAAGGGGAATTCTCAGAGGGTATGAAGCTTAGAATACATACCCGCGACGAGATAGAAAGGATGACCGTGGCGCTCAACCAGCTCATTACGGGGCTGCTGGAGAAGGATCGGCTTGCGGACAGCATAGCAAAGGGCGACCTCTCTGGCGATATCACCCTGCTTAGCGATAGAGATCGGCTGGGGCTCTCGCTAGTGGCCATGCGGAATGGGCTGCGCGAGGCCCATGAGCTGCAGGAACAGCGCGATCTGGATACCGAGAGGCGAACCTGGACTAACCAGGGATTGGCCGATTTCAGCGAGATCCTCCGCAAGCATGCCGATAATTTCGAAGAGCTGTGCGATGATTTGCTCAGCTCCCTGCTCCGTTTCCTGGGGGCCGAACAGGGGGCTATATACCTGCTCGATAGCACGCTTTACGCCGATACCAAGCAGCAAGAATACTACCTGAAAACGGTGTTTGCCTGGGGGCGTAAGCGGAGTAGAGAGGTGCGAATTTCTAGGGGTATAGGGCTCGTGGGGGCGTGCGCCATGGAACGCGAGCTGCTTTTCATAACCGATGTCCCTGCTGACTACCCGGCTATACCCGCAGCGGTGGGCGAGGCCAAACCCAAGTGCTTGGTACTCATTCCACTGCTGCATGAGGGGAGTACCATTGGGGTGATTGAGATCGCATCGTTCCACGTGTTTGAACCCTACCAGCTCGAATTCCTTAAATTGCTTTCGGTGTCCGTGGCTTCTAGCATTTTCAGCGTGCAGATAGGGGCGCAGACGCACGCGCTCTTGCAGCAATCCCAAGAGCAGGCCGAGAAGCTGAAGGTAAAGGAAGAAGAACTCCGCCAGAATCTAGAGGAAATGGCGGCAACACAGCAGAATGCGGAGTTGCTGAGCAGCGCGTTCCACAATCTGGTAGAGTCGCTCGCAAGCACCATGAACTTCGTGGAGTATGACACCGAGGGCTATATAACCGAGGTGGGGGCTCGCTACTTGCAGCTGTTGGGCAAAACACGGGAGATGCTGCTGCACACCTACTTCTCCGATTCGCTCCACGTGGAGGGCTGGGGACGCAAGGAGTACGAGCAATTCTGGAAGGAGATCCGCAATGGGCAGACTAGGCAGGTGGACACGCTGGTTCGCCTGCCAGGGACCGACCAGCTAATGCATGAGTTCTACATCCCCATAAAGGATGGGGACGGACGGGTGTTTAAGGTGATTAAGCTGTCTTATTGCTAACGTGTGGGTTCTAAGCACCAGTAGTTGTATGCGAACAGGTTTAGCATTGTTAGTTCTGCTTCTTGGGTTACACCTTGGCGCGAGGGGGGCGTACTTGCCCGCAAGGTCAAGCACTGCGGTTGCCCTTGCCGATACGGCAGACTCTCGTGAATTGGTACGTCTGGAGGTCTACCATGCCGATGGTTCACCCTATGAGGGTGGGCTTCAGCTGCAGTGCGTGGAGGCAATGGATGCTCCCCGTTGCTCTACGAACCGCTATGGGTTGGGATTCGTGCGCCTACTCTCTGGGGTGGAGTACTTAGTATCTACCAGGGATTACCCCCAATTTGCACGCCTTAGCACCGTGGGAGGGAAGGGAACGGGCGACAGAACGGTGGTGTTGCGCCTACCCCCCGAGAAGCTTCGTGGCAAGAGCGCGCCGCTAGGGAAGGGCTTGCTCATTGTAACCATGAAGGATAAGGAGGGGCATCCTTGGGCGGGGCAGTGGGTGCAGGTAGAGGGTGGAGCACAGGCAACCTATAGCGCCACGACCGATGAGGGGGGGCAAGCACGCATAGTAGTGCCGCAGGGGGCTACCTACACCATTTCGGTAGAGGGGCTCAAGGCGTTTGCCAAGCATACGTTCCCCAAGAGCGATTCGTTGCAAACCGCAGAGTTTACTGTCGATTGGTCAGTACTCTCATCCCGTAAGCCCTCAGGAACTGGGGGAGGGCGAGAACGTTCTGTAAGGCGGGCATCGCGCCCCACTTACCCCCACCGTGCCGATAGTGCCAGCGCGGCCAAGCAGTACGTTCGACGGGCAAAGAAACAGAGCCCCGATGTGGCGTTTGCCATTCCCCCGTGGCCCTTTACCCCTACACCAGCCATCAAGAAGAATGTGATTACGGGGATCTCGCTCCTGCAAGAGGCTCTACAGGCCGAGCAGCAGAAAGAGACGCGCTATCGCAACATTAAATTCGAGGTGCTGGTTCCCCTAATGCGGAATCGGTGGGCCAATGCAGTATACGTGGTGGATGTAACTTGTAGCATGGATCCCTACGTGGAGCAGTACCTCCTGTGGCTCTCCCTGGCCGCCAAGAACTCCGAGCC
>JABCOB020000132.1 GCA_013333835.2 Bacteroidia bacterium | reverse complement strand
GTGGTTATCCGTTTGCGATCCACGTTGAAACCCTTAGCCTCCAAGGCTTCCGCCAGTTGGATAGTGTTCACTGAGCCGAAGATCTTACCCGTACTGCTGGTTTTGGCCCCTATGGTCAGCTTTACGCCCTCCAGCTTGGCGGCAAAGGCCTGCGCCTCCTCGCGGATCTTAGCCGCCTTATGCTCGCGCTGGCGTAGCGTTTCGGCAAGCTGCTTCTTCGCGCTTGGCGTTGCTGCTATTGCCTTCCCTGTAGGTATGAGGTAGTTTCGGGCAAAGCCAGCCTTCACATTCACCAAATCGTCTACCTCGCCAAGGCCATTCACGAACTCCTTCAGTATGATTTCCATATCTACAGTCCTCCCCTACTTTAGCAAGTCCGTTACGAATGGCAGCAAAGCGAGATGTCGAGCCCTCTTTACGGCCTGCGCCACCCTCCGCTGGTACTTCTGCGAGGTCCCCGTGAGCCGACGTGGGAGGATCTTTCCCTGCTCATTGAGGAATTTCTTGAGGAATTCGGGATCCTTGTAATCTACGTACTTGATTCCGTTTTTCTTGAAACGGCAGTACTTCTTCCGCTTCACCTCCACCGTGGGGGGCGCGAGGTAGCGTATTTCTCCGCGTGTCTGTACCATGGCTCTTACTCCTTGCTAATGGTGGATTCCGATGCCGCATCGGCCCGCTTATGCCGGCGCTTCTCGGCGTACTCTACTGCGTATTTGTCCATGCGGAAGGTGAGGAAGCGGATCACCCGCTCATCGCGCCGGTACTGCGTTTCGAGCTTGTCGATCACCTCGCCCTCTGCCCGGAATTCCAGCAGATTGTAGAATCCCGTCGTTTTCTTCTGGATGGGGTAGGCCAGCTTCTTAAGCCCCCAATCCTCCTGGCTGACTATCTCGCCGCCGTTGGCAACGATAAAGTCCCGGAATTTGGTAACCGTCTCCTTTACCTGGGCCTCAGATAAAACGGGAGTTGCGATGAAGACGGTTTCATACTGGTTAACCATACGTTACACCGTTTGTTTAGAAAAATCGGCGCAAAGGTAGGAATTCTTCGGCAAACCGCCAAATGCGACTCGCACCCTGCCGTACCCGCGCTGTACCACCCGCAATGCTCGTTAGGCTACGATCCTCCTAAATGCCCAACCAACTCCCAGCACAATGCCCCGCACGCAGGGGTATACCCTATTGCTTTTAATCGTACCTTTGCCGCGGGGTGCTAAGCGTTACAAAAACAGCACCGCCCGATTTTGATAATTATTACACAGCTGGTTACAATCATGAGCAAACAGCAGCAACTGATAGAGTGCGTGCCCAATTTCAGCGAGGGGCGCGACATGCGTATTATCGACCAGATTACGGCCGAAATCAAGGGGGTAGAGGGGGTAAGGCTGATAGATGTAGACCCCGGGGCAGCCACTAATCGCACGGTAGTCACCATGGTTGGCACACCCACCGAGGTGTGCGAAGCCGCTTTCCGCGCAGTGCGCAAGGCCGCAGAGCTCATCGATATGAGCAAGCATCACGGGGCGCACCCTCGCTTTGGGGCCACCGATGTATGCCCGCTAGTGCCAGTAGCCAACATCACTATGGAGGAGACCGTAGAGCTTGCCCGCAAGTTGGCCAAGCGGATTGGCGAGGAGCTGGGCATTTCTGTCTACTGCTATGAGAATGCGGCCTTCACCCCGCAGCGTCGTAACCTCGCCGCCTGCCGTGCTGGAGAGTACGAGGCCCTGCCCAACAGGGTAACTACCCAGGAGTGGAAGCCAGACTTTGGTCCAGCCTCCTTCAACGCCAAGAGCGGGGCTACTGCCGTGGGAGCGCGTAATTTCCTAGTGGCCTACAATGTGAACCTCAACACCACCTCTACCCGCAGGGCCAATGCTATAGCCTTCGACATCCGCGAGAAGGGGCGTCCAAAGCGCGAAGGGAATCCCGTAACCGGCAAGAAGGTTCTCGATGAAAAGGGCAAGCCCGTCATGATCCCCGGTAGCCTCAAAGCCTGCAAGGCCATCGGCTGGTACATAGAGGAATTCGGCATCGCCCAAGTATCCATCAACCTTACCGACATATCCATAACCCCTCTGCATGTGGCCTTTGAGGAGTGCGTGAAGAAGGCCGATGCCCGTGGGGTTCGGGTTACAGGCTCAGAGCTCGTGGGTGTAGTTCCGCTTAAGGCCATGCTCGACGCCGGACGCTACTTCCTGGCCAAGCAAGAACGTTCGGCGGGTATAGCCGACGAGGAAATCATCAAAATTGCCGTGAAATCGATGGGGCTCGACGAGCTCTACCCATTCGACCCGCGCAAGAAGATCATAGAGTACATACTCGAAGATGACAAGGTCGGTAAACGGCTAATCGACAAGACTCTGGAGGGTTTCATAGAGGAGACAGCAAGCGAATCGCCCGCCCCTGGCGGAGGCAGCATTTCGGCAGCTATGGGCGCTATGGGGGTTGCGCTAGGCACCATGGTAGCCAACCTCAGTGCCCACAAGCCCGGCTGGGACGACCGTTGGAAAGAATTTGCTGACTGGGCAGAAAAGGGCAAAGGCTACCAAGATCGCCTCACCCACCTGATAGATGAGGACACCAACGCCTTCAACCGTATAATGGATGCCCTCGGACTACCGAAGGGGTCTGATGCCGAAAAAAACGCTCGGCACGAGGCTATACAGGCTGCCACGCTCTACGCTATCGAAGTTCCCTTCAGCGTGATGAAGCTCTGCCAAGAGTGCATGGTGGTAATGCACGCTATGGCCGAGCATGGTAACCCGAACAGCGTAACCGATGCCGGGGTGGGTGCACTAGCCGCACTAGCTGGAGTAAAGGGCGCATTCCTGAATGTGAAGATCAACGCTGCCGGGCTCGACGATAAGGCGAAAGTAGCCGAATTCATAGCCCAGGGCAATGAGATACTCGCGAAAGCCACCAAGCTAGAGGCTGAAATCCTCGCCATCGTGGAGGGGAAAATTAGCAAATAGCTCCACCTGGCAATCTGCAAAGGTTCCACCTACAGTCACCCGCTAAAAAGGAGAGGCGTTGCCTCTCCTTTTTTTACTCCCTCCGGGCGTATAGGCAAGCCGCACCACGGTAACTATCAAATACACTGGCCCGGATTATAAACGCGGATTTCCCTGCACAGAATATGGACTGTGCTACTTTGGTTCATTCCCCATTTTCCCACGCATTATGGCACGCTGCTCTCCTACCTCCTGTTCCCATTCATGCTCAAAGTAAGGCTGAATCCCATACAGGGGAATATTCTCCATCCATCCTTGCTCCGCATAGCCTTCCATTGACACCCGCAGCCCCTTCAGCCCAGGGTGTGCATCTACAAGGGCCTTCAATGACTTCGACCTCAAGTTACGCTCTGCCTTAACCTCCAATGGTATCACCCTTCGATGCCCCTGCAGCACAAAATCCACCTCCTGCCGAGAATCGCCCACGCTGTAGTAGAACGCCTCCGATTTACCCCATGCCACCAGCTCGCAGCATACGTAGTTCTCGGTTAAATATCCCTTTGCCGATCCAATACCCTTCCCCAGCAGCAGCTCGCTTGGCGAAATATTGGCCATCGCCGCTAGCAGGCCGATATCGAGCACATACAGCTTAAAAGCCTGCGCATCCTCATAAAACTTCAACGGATATTCCACCCTACTAACCCGGTTCACCTGAAGGATTAGCCCCGCATCGCGCAGCCACTGTAGTGCGAGCTCATACTCTCGCGCACGGGCTCCAGGCCTTACCACGCCGTATATGAACTTTTGGTTCTCCTTTGCCAGCTGGGCGGGTATCGAATCCCACACTTGCCCAATCCTGCGCTGCTCTACCCCACTCGTATGCTTGGCCATATCGTTTCTGTAGGTCTCCAGAATTCGCTCATGGACCCCCCGAACCCTTACCGTATCATTGGTTTCTAGGTAGGTTTTCACCGCCTCGGGCATCCCGCCAACAAAGTAATACTCACGTAGAAAACCCTCATAGGTATCGCTCAGCCCCCGCACAGTTTCCCAATCACGCGCATCCAAGAAATCCACAAGCTTACTGGCCCCTTTAGCCAAGGCGAATTCCCTATAGGTCATCGGGTACATGCGGATAAAATCGACCTTTCCCACGGGGAATGAGATGCCATGAAGTGTGCTGATACCTAACCGAGAACCCGCCACCACCACGTGGTACTCTGGCGCCGTCTCGCAGAAGTACTTCAGCGACGTAAGGGCACGTGGGGCTTCCTGCACCTCATCCAAAATAAGAAGCGTATCACCCGGGCTGATACTTTGAAAGGTTAGAGCCCCTATATTCCGCACTATTTCACGAGGTTCTAGATCATCGGCAAAGATACTCGCCACCCTACTATTCTGCTCGCAATTCACGTACACCACATTCGTGTAGTAGCGTGCGCCAAATTCCTGGAGAATGTAAGTCTTCCCTACCTGCCGAGCCCCCAGCAGCACAAGAGGCTTGCGGTAGGGCGACTCTCGCCACGCTGCAAGGTCAGCCATTACGCTTCGCTCCATAACCTCTGTATTTTTTAGGAAAAACGCTGAACAATGCCATTGCACCCCCTTTGCTACTAGCCCTATGGGCGCGCCCCACCGTACTATTTTCAGCGTTCTTTTCTCTGGCAAAGGTAGCCATTATTCCCGCTTGCTGCAAGGCGAATCACATTATCGGCACGATCTTTTGCCATTTCTTACACAAAATCGGCACGAACTTCACCTACAATTTACACAAAATCGGCAGTTTCTACCCCAAAACACCGACAAGGGGTGATGCAGGCCCTTTTCAAGCCCTCTGCAAGCCTCGCATAATTGGCACGCCGCACCGCTACGGTCTTCGATAGCTGCAAGGGGATTGATTTAAAAATCTTGCGCTTACAAGAAGGGAAAAGCCCCCTGGCAAACAGCGCGCATACGTGTCATTGCCCGGGGTTTCCGTTTCGGGATTCTACCGAATGCACCCTACTCGTAAGCTGGCCACTCTGCCCCCAAATGCCTTGGCGCTGCGCCCTCTACCGCAAAGATGTGGCTCACCAGCCCATTTGTTACCGCGAAGTAGCGGGCACGTAGCACCGCATTGTAACGGGCCGCCTGCTCTAGCACTGCGCGATCTATGGGTACGCTTGGCGCTTTGCACTCCACCAGTAGATAGGGGATGGCGCGCCGACTGTAAGCCACCACATCGGCCCGCTGGGGCTGGCGATTTACCTCCACTAGTCGCTCTACAGCCATAAGCCCCGCGGGATACCCCCTGTAGCCCAGCAGATAGTTGAGCAACGACTGACGTACCCACTCCTCTGGGGTGAGGGCTACATACATCCTGCGCACAGGGTCATAGATAGCCCATCCATTCCCTTCCGGCCTCAGCAACGGCTGGTAGCTAGGGAAACAGAGCTGGGGAAGTACAGGAAGGGGACTGCCCATTCAGAAAGAGCACTATTCAGTACAGCTGCGAGGGCCAGCATGCGGAAGGCCCTAGCGTTCTATGGTTTGGCTACGGTCTGGCCCTACCGAGATCATGCTGATGGGCACCCCAGTCTCCCGTTCCAGGTAGGCCACATAGTGCTGTAGATTCCCGGGGAGTTCTCCATAGCTGCTGGCGTTGGGCGTTGGCGCTTGCCAGCCTGGGCACTCATCGTACAGCGGCTGCAGGTTGCTGTCTAGGGTGTAGGGTAGGGTTCGTGTTTCGCCGCTGGGTAGCTGATACCGGGTAGCCACCTTCACCGCATCAAAACCGCTTAGCACGTCGGCCTTCGTCATTATGAGGTCCGTTACCCCGTTCAGCATTATGGCATAGCGGAGCGCCACTAGGTCCAGCCAACCGCACCGCCGTGGGCGTCCGGTAGTAGCACCGAACTCATGCCCAGCCTCCCGTAGCAGTTCGCCCGTTGCATCGTGCAGCTCCGTGGGGAAAGGCCCCGCCCCCACCCTTGTGCAGTAGGCCTTGAATATCCCGTACACCCTTCCCACACGCGCAGGCGCCACCCCAAGCCCAATGCACGCACCGGCACACACCGTGCTGCTCGATGTTACAAAGGGATAAGAGCCGAAATCGATATCGAGCATAGTGCCTTGCGCCCCCTCGGCCAGTACGCTCTCACCACGGTCCAGGTAGCCATTCACCATGATTTCGGTATCGGCAAGCTGGTACTCTCGCAGGCACTCCACGCCCTTAAACCACTCCTCCTCATGCTGGGCAAAGTCCACCTCCGTAGGGTACTGGGCCAGTATTCCGCAATGCTTATCCCGAAGAGCCTGATACCGAGCCTTGAAATCGGGGAGTTCCGTATCGCCCACGCGCAGGCCATTCCGCCCGGTTTTGTCCATGTAGGTAGGGCCAATACCCTTGAGGGTCGAGCCCACGCGATCCTTCCCTTTAGCCTGTTCTGTGGCCGCATCTAGGGCTCTATGCGATGGGAGTATGAGGTGGGCCTTGCGCGAGATGTAGAGCGAAGAGTGTAGGTCGATTCCCGCAGCCTCCAGCATTCTCACCTCCTCGCGGAATATGATGGGATCTATCACCACGCCATTCCCGATGATGTTCACCGCGCCTGGGCGAAAAACCCCGCTGGGGATGGTGTGCAGCACGTAGCGCTTACCCTCCATCTCTAGCGAATGCCCAGCATTGGGCCCCCCTTGGAATCGCGCCACCACACCGTAGCGCGCTGCCAGCACATCTACCACTTTCCCCTTCCCCTCATCGCCCCACTGCAAGCCCAGCAGCACATCCATCCGCCCTGCCTCTGAACCCATAGCTAACTATCAATAGTTTAACGATATACTAAAAAGAAAAGGGGGCGAATCGCTATGAAAAGCCCCGAATTCTGCACGGCTAAGTTAGCCATTTTTCCCGAAATCGCCCGGAGACCAAAAGATCCCCTCAAAATCCCATAGATGCCCTCAAATTGGGCGAACGCTCCTCACCCGTGCGGCAGTTCTACACATTGGGCGAGCACTCGCGGCGCTCGGCACCTCCCCTACCGAGTCCACAGAACCCTTGCCAAAATCCACAAGATCAAAAACTACTGATTGACAGACGTTGGCTTTCAACGATTTGTAAGCCCCAGGCCCATTCAACGGCTACATTTCCTTGCTCCGCCCGCCGTTCTCAGCCTCCTTGCGGCACTCCGCGCACACCCCGTGGAAGTAGAGCGTATGGTGCGTAATGGAAAAATCGAATTGCGCGGCCACCGAATCCTGAATCTCCTGGATACGAGGATCGCAGAACTCGAAAAGCCGCCCGCACTTGGAGCAGATCAGGTGGTCGTGCTGCCGGCACTCGTAGGCCTTCTCGAAGTGCGCCATATTCTGCCCGAACTGGTGCTTCACCACCAGCCCGCAATCCAGCAGGAGCTCTATGGTATTGTAGAGCGTGGCCCGGCTCACCCGGTAGTTCTTGTTCTTCATGAAGATGTAGAGCGTCTCGATGTCGAAATGCCCGTCGCGGGAGTAGATCTCATCGAGTATCGCGAATCGTTCGGGCGTTTTCCTATGCCCTCGCATCGTGAGGTAGCTGGTGAACTGCTTGCGCACATTTTCGCGTACATTCTCTCGAGCATCCGTGCTTTTTTCCATATCTCGCTCCTTTCTCGCTTTCGTATCCGTCCGCAAAGGTAGTATATTTTTCTTAATTTATAAACAGTCTAACATTCGTTATGTTCTCCCGAGAGGAGGGGGAGAACTCACAATGGCGGTGGGCATGCGCTAATCGCGATGCGGCACCTTTTTAATCGCGACGCGGCACGCCACGGCGCTACGAAGGGCAAAGGCCATCCTGGGCGCAAAAAGGCGGGGTACTCCCGCTGGAGTACCCCGCCTCGCTGCAGCCCCAAGCGCTATGCCGCAGGGGCTGTACGTGTTGGCTCGGCTAGAATCTGTAGGCCAGGCCGACCCCGAACATCTCGCGCACTTGGAGCTTGGGCGACATGTGCCCATCGTCCTGCTTGATCTTCATGTCGTCATCGTAGATCAGCGTGAGCTGGAACTTCATCGTCAGCGCGCTGGTGAAGTGGTAGTCGAGCATCAGGTCGTAGTTCACGTCCACATTCTTGGGCTTATTCAGGTAGTTGGAGAATAGCTCCAGCTTGGTGTTGAACCCCAGCAGCCCGTCGAGGTAGACATTGCGGTACTCCGCCTTTACGAAACCACCGAATTCCCAGAGGACGTTCTCACCGTGGAGCTTGAGTGTGCCGTCAGGATTCCATTCGGCCTTCTTCACCCCGAAAGCGCCAGCATCCGCCAGCTCCTGGTTGCGCACATACACCATACGCCCCGTTAGCGGCGAGAGCATGAGGCTGAAGTGGTCGTCTGGCTTATAGTCAGCACCGAGCGCCAGCACCCCGTAGAGCGGCGAGAGGAAGTCTGAGATCACATGCTGACGATCTGGGTACTTGTAGCCTGGGGCGAACTGTGACTTGAGCGAGAAGAGCGCGCTGTAGTACCAAGCTTTGTAGGCCTGGTAGCCGTACTTGGAGGCGAACTCAAACTTATCCAAATGCTTCACCAGACCTTCATCGCCCAGCTGGGTAAGCCCGTAGCCCATATCGAGGGTGGTATTCCAGGCATTGCGCCCCTTGGCATAGTCGAGCGCGAGGAATAGCCCCGCCTCGCCGCTGAGGCTATTCTGCCCCCCGGCCACCCAGTTGCTCAGCGCTACCTGGCTGAAGGTGAGGGAGGCGTTGCCAGAGAATCGCCACGCGCTATCGCCCCATACCACTGGGCCTGCCGCCTGCGCATAGCCAACCGCAAAGAGCGTGGCCGCTGCTGCCAATATGCTAACTCGTACAAAGAACCTCTTCATAATTTTCGTGCTGATTTGGGAAATTAATTAACTGGATCCCTCAAGCAGCGCCTTTACAAATCGCTACACGCTGCCATTTGTTCTATAATACGTATGGATGGCGGATAATGTTGTGCCTTACGAAAAATCTTTTTTGGAACAGCAAGCTCCCTGCCCAAAATCTATAGGAATCGCAATACTAATAGCACTGAAAATCACCCCAAAATTTCAGCCATGACCTCGGTAGAGGCACTGCGAGCGCCCTTTTCTCTTTGCGGGTGCCACCCCCATTCATTCTAGAGCCTCTACTCTTAATCTTGGTAGCGACGTGCCGCGGCGCGATTAAAAAAGATACCGCGCGCAATTAGAAAGATACCGCGCCGCGATTAATTGCCCAACTGGCTCTTTTTAGGCGCCGTGTTCAACCATCCGAAAATTTTCACTATATTTGTACGCAATAAAACACTTCCGCAGCTATGAATTACCAGCAGATTGTAGACCTACTAGGGCCACGTGCCGAAGGGCTTCTAACCCACGTATGCACCACCGTGCCCAAGCAGCAGCTCCACCTACCCGGGGCAGATTTTATAGATAGGGTGGTATCGCACTCTAACCGCCCCCCGCAGGTACTCCGCAGCCTCCAGTCGCTCTTTGACCACGGGCGCCTTGGCGGCACGGGCTACCTCTCCATACTCCCTGTAGACCAAGGGATAGAGCATTCGGCAGCCGCCTCCTTCGCGCCCAACCCCATCTACTTCGACCCCGAGAACATCGTGAAGCTCGCCATAGAGGGCGGTTGCAATGCCGTGGCCTCCACCTTTGGCGTGCTGGCCTCCGTAGCCCGCAAGTACGCCCACAAGATCCCCTTCATCGTCAAGCTCAACCACAACGAACTCCTCACCTACCCCAACAAGTTCAACCAGATCATGTTCGGCTCGGTAGACGAGGCCTGGAATCTGGGCGCTACCGCCGTGGGCGCCACCATCTACTTCGGCTCTGAGGAGTCCAACGACCAGATAATACAGGTGGCCGAAGCCTTCGAACGGGCGCACGAGCTGGGCATGGCCACCGTGCTCTGGTGCTACCTGCGGAACTCGGCCTTCAAGAAAGATGGGGTAGACTACCACGTGAGCGCCGATATGACCGGGCAGGCCAACCACCTCGGCGTCACCCTGCAGGCCGACATCATCAAGCAGAAGCTCCCAGAGTGCAACGGAGGCTTCAAGGCCATCGGTTTCAGCAAGACCAACGAGAAGGTCTACACCGAGCTCAGCACCAAAAATCCCATCGACCTCACGCGCTACCAGCTCCTGAACTGCTACAATGGCCGTGCGGGGCTCATCAACTCTGGCGGGGCCTCAATGGGTGCGGGCGACCTGGGCGAGGCCGCATTTACCGCCGTGGTGAACAAGCGCGCGGGCGGTATGGGGCTCATAAGCGGGCGCAAGGCCTTCCAGCGCCCCATGAAGGAAGGCATCGCACTGCTCAATACCATACAGGATGTGTACAAGTGCCGCCAGATTACCGTGGCCTAGCGCACCGCTGCGAGCGGATATAGCTATAAAGACCTGAAACAGCTAGGCCGTAGCCAACGGCTAAAGGGCCCGCGGGGAACTCCCGCGGGCCCTTCTATTTTCATTGATGGGAATGCGCATTCCACTACGCGCCATGGGAAGGGAGGGTACTCGCTACGCTCGGCACCTCCCCTACCTAGCTCCCCATGAAACTCGCCATCGCTCGAAGAAGGGGAAAGACACCCTATCTAAAGATTGACTCCTCGCGGGGCTTTTGCCGGGGGCTCTTACCCAGAAAATCCGATTCTCACCGCAAAGGTACGACAAAATTCGCATACTGGG
>JABCOB020000131.1 GCA_013333835.2 Bacteroidia bacterium | reverse complement strand
AATGTAGCAGTTATCTGATGCTGATTTTCAAACGTTCGGGGCATGTAGTTAATGGATGGGGATGGGCTAAATGGCTAGTTCTCCCCATGCTGTGTATTGTGCTACATCTCCCGCAGGTGGCGGTTGGGCAGCAGATGTACTAGCTCTCCCAGTTCATGCTCGACAGCTACGTGATCAACCCGGCTTTGGTCGGCACCTATAATTTCTACCAGGTTCGCACGCACCACCGTTTCCAGTGGGTGGGGATAGAGGATGCACCCATGACGAACGCCATTGCGGTCTACGGGCCCCATTCCCAGCTTTCCATGGGCTATGGGGGGATGTTTTACAACGATATTACTGGCCCTACCAGCCGAACGGGCCTACTGGGCTCTTTTGGGTACAATATCCCGCTTACCTCGGAGATCCGCATCTCGGGGGGAATATCGTTGGGATTCATGGTCTTTAGGATCGATGCCTCAAAGTTTGACCTTGGAGACAACAGCAATAATCTCAACGATCCCGCGCTGCTAGGGTACCAGTCCAGAACGGCATTCACCCCAGATGCCAGCGTGGGGCTTTACCTCTACTCCTCATTTTTCTACGTAGGAGCATCTGCCTCCCAGCTCTTCGGGCAGCGGCTGCAGTTTTACAGCAAGCCCGTCAAGATCAATCAACTCCGGCAGACGTTCTACCTGCATGGGGGCTACCTGCTCTACCTTACCGATGATTTTGAGCTTGAGCCCGCACTGGTGTTGAAGCTCAGCTGGCCATCGCCGTTCCAGTTCGATTTGAATGCCAAGGTAACGTATAAGAATAGGGTTTGGGGTGGAATCTCATACCGTCTGCGCGATGCGGTGAGCTTCCTGATAGGGTATAAGCATAACGGGAAGATCCTGTTTGGCTACAGCTTTGACCTTAGCCATACGTCGTTCCTCCGTTTTTCGGGGGGGAGCCACGAGCTAATGATTGGCTACCAATTCGATAAGTCGAGGTAGGAATTCCATTCTTTGGGTTTTGCCTGCGATTGCAGGGTAGGGGAGAGTGGGGCTATACCCAGCGGGAGGGTTATAAGAAGGAGGGCGGAGCATCACACCGAGTGATGCTCTGCCCTCTTTCTGTTAATAGCGGATTAGAATTTCCTAGTGCCTAGGTAACGTTCCGCCTCAAGAGCCGCCATGCAGCCCGAGGCAGCCGCTGTTATGGCTTGCCGGTAGCGGTGGTCTTGCACGTCGCCCGCGGCGAATACCCCAGGCACAGAGGTGAAAGGCGTGCCAGGCTGCGTGGTGATGTAACCCTCGCCATCTATTTCCAGCTGTCCCTTGAAGGGCTCCGTGTTGGGCTTATGCCCTATGGCGAGGAAGAAGCCGTCTATCGCAATATCGTGGGTGGTATTGTTGGCAGTATTTAGCAAGCGAGCGCCCGTTACCCCCTCGTCGTTCCCGAGGATTTCTTGGGTTACGTGTTCGTAGAGAATTTCAATGTTGGGGGTTGCATTCACCCGGTCGAGCATGGCCTTGGAGGCGCGCATGTAGGGCTTTCGGATGATGAGGTAGACCTTCTTGCAGATGGAGGCCAGGTAGGTAGCCTCTTCGCCCGCCGTATCGCCACCACCCACTACAGCCACCCTTTTCCCCCGGTAGAAGAAGCCATCGCACGTAGCGCAGGCCGATACCCCGTACCCTTTGAAGCGTTCTTCGCTGGGTAGCCCTAGGTACTTTGCCTGCGCACCCGTGGCTATGATAAGGGCATCGGTGGCTATGGTGGTGGTGTCATCTATCGTCACGGTGCGTTTGTCGGCACTGAGCTCGCAAGAGGTTACGAGCCCAGCGCGGATTTCCACACCCAAGCGTTCGGCCTGCTGCCGCAAGTCGTCCATTAGCGAAGTGCCGCTGGTACCCGTGGGGTAGCCCGGGAAGTTCTCGATCTCGGTCGTTGTGGTGAGCTGCCCGCCGGGTTGTAACCCTTCGTATAGCACGGGTTTCAGGTTAGCCCGCGCAGCGTAGATTCCCGCAGTGTAGCCAGCAGGGCCAGACCCCACGATTAGTACCCGAATATGCTCGTTTTTCGTTTCCATGTATTGATATTTAGAGTTTTCAAACTAGCTTTCAGTCTGTAGTGAGAACGTTGAAGTTGTGCGCTTTTAACCTCTTGGTGCAGGGAGCCCGAGGCGTAAGCCTCAAGGCGCAGGGGGTATTTTAGCGTTCTTCAAAGTGGTGGTTTAGATTAGTAGTAGGAGGGTTGCTGGGTTCTCGTTAGGAGTTTCTCTCGCTTGGGGCGACTGGGGCCTGCTGGTGTATGCTAACGTATTTGGGGGCAAGATTGTTCAGAGTTCGCCTTGCAGTTTTATCTTGCTGTAGGGTACAGCGCGGAGTTCTATACGGAAGGTTGTCCCCTTCCCGGGTTCGCTTTGCAGCACGTATATTCGCCCGTGGTGGTATTGCTTTACTATGCGTTTTGCCAGCGAGAGGCCTAGCCCCCAGCCCCGTTGCTTGGTGCTGTAGCCAGGGTTGAACACCATTCTACGGGTGCGCTTGCCCATTCCCTTCCCAGTATCGGTGCAGTCTACAATCGCGAGGTTAGGGGTGTAGTGCAGCTCTACGTTGATGCTTCCCCGCCGTCCTATCGCATCCACACTATTGCGCACCAGGTTTTCTATTACCCACTGGATGAGTATGCTATTGTGCGGTACGGCCATAGAGAAGCTGGGCGCCACAAAGCTGAGCATTACCCTGTGCGGGATTCTAGGGCTGATGTAGGCTATGCTTTGCTCCAGCGTGCCCTGGAGGTCGGTATCTTCCAGCTGCGGTTTCGCCCCGATTTTTGAGAAACGTTGCGCCACCCGCTGCAGTCGCTCTACGTCGAGGGCTAGCGATTCCGCAAGCTCGGGGTTGGTATTCTCCTCCTGGAGGTATTGCGCCCAGCCCATGAGCGACGATATCGGCGTGCCGAGCTGGTGTGCGGTTTCTTTAGCCAGACCTACCCATACGCGGTTTTGCTCTGCCAGTCGAGCCTGCCGGAACATGAGGAAGCCCAGCAGGGTGAGCACTATGATGAATAGCAGCTGCACGTAGGGGTAGTGGCGTAGGCCGCGCAGCACCTCGCTGCTGCCGTAGAATACATAGTTTACCTCACCGCTCGGCAGCACTATCTCTATGGGTTCATGCTCTAGGGCGAGCTCTTCTATGAACTCAGGCAGCTCATCGGGGTGGCTGAGGTAGCGGTCTGGGATATTGCGCGTGGCTATGGGAAAGCGGTTGGCATCGGTGAGTACGCTCGGGAGCGTATAGTTTCCCTGTATCACCTTCAGGAGGAGGGAGTAGTCGCCGGGCACCACATCCGCGTTGGCCATTTGGCGGGTAGCCTCGGCCCAGAGGTCTATTTTCTCACGCTCCTCCTGGGCTAGCGTGCTGGCCTGCTGGGAGGTGATAGCCAGGGTGAAAGCGATGACCCCCACCCCGAGCAGCACCAGCAGGGCATTCAGCAGACGCATACGATTTACCATCACAGAATATGATACCCCTCAGTCCTTGCGCCGAGCGCAACACAGCAGAATGCCTCCACCACGTGCGTAGAGGCATTCCCGTTTAGCCATGCCGGTATTGAGTCCTTTCACGCTGGGCACGGTCTACTTTTTCCCCTCTTTGGGGGCGAATTTCAGCGATGCCGAATTGATGCAGTATCGCTGGCCGAGCGGCGCGGGTCCATCGGGGAATCTATGCCCTAGGTGCGCGCCACACTTCGCGCAAAGCACCTCTTCGCGTACCATGCCGTGGCTAGTGTCCACGCGGTATTTCACCGCGGCCTCCTCCTCGGGCTTGGTGAAGCTGGGCCACCCGCACCCCGAGTCATACTTCTGGTCGCTTTTGAACAGTACCGCCCCGCACACCACGCAGCGGTAGGTGCCGTCGTCGTGCTTATTCCAGTACGCATTGTTGAACGGAGGTTCAGTGGCCGCCTCTTGCGTTACGGCCTTCTGGAGGGGAGTAAGATGGGAGAGGTCTGGTTTCTTCTGGCACATAGCGCTTTGGGTTAGTACCGCACAGGTAAAGATGCCCACGAATACCCAATGGAGTGTTTTTATACCGCAGATCGTTTTTTGTAGATTAGAGCGTAAAAATATTCGATATCCGTGAGCCTGTGGTTCTATATTCAGATGCTGCAATCATCCTGTTGCCCAAGTGTTTACCATCTTTGCACGGTGGGCAAATGTCGGTAGGCTAGCGGCGGGCATCCCCGCGTT
>JABCOB020000130.1 GCA_013333835.2 Bacteroidia bacterium | reverse complement strand
GGTGGCCAAGGTAGGGCATCCGAGGCCACAGGGGCGGCGGGGTATAGGACACACCCGCTGGGCAACCCACGGCGAACCCACTGATGTAAATGCGCCCCCGCACACCTCTATGTACGGCCATTTTGTGCTGGTGCACAACGGGATCATAGAGAACTACGCCGAGCTAAAAACTAAGCTGGAGCACCGGGGGTACACCTTCAAGAGCGAGACCGACACCGAGGTGCTGGTGAATCTCATAGAGTACATCTACCTCCGGGGCAAGATAACGCCAGAGATCGCGGTACGCCTAGCGCTATACAAGGTGGTGGGAGCCTACGGTATCTGCGTCTTCTCGCCCGATGAACCCCGCACGCTCATAGCCGCACGGCTGGGGAGTCCGCTGGTGGTGGGCGTAGGCGATGGCGAGTACTTCGTGGCAAGCGACGCTACACCCATTGCGGCCCACACCCAGAGCGTAATCCTGATGAACGATGGCGATGTGGCCATAATGAATGACGAGGGGCTGGAGCTGAAAACCATACGCAACGAGCGGCTAAAGCCTGAGGTGAAGCTCATAGACTGGGATGTGGAGGACACCGACCTCGGGCACTTTGAGCACTACATGCTCAAGGAGATCTACGAGCAGCCGAAAAGCATCCGCGATACCTTCCGGGGCCGGGTGAATGCAGAGCAGCACATGATAAAGCTCGGCGGGCTACTCGATGTAATGCCCAGGCTCTGCGATGCGCAGCGGATAGTGATAGTGGGGTGCGGCACCTCTTGGCACGCGGGCATAGTGGGCGAATACCTGCTGGAAGACCTGGCGCGCATCCCCGTGGAGGTGGAGTACGCCTCCGAATTCCGCTACCGAAACCCCATACTCTCCCCAAACGATGTAGTGCTGGCCATAAGCCAAAGCGGCGAAACGGCCGACACGCTGGCCGCTATCCAGCTGGCCAAGCACAAGGGGGCTCTGGTGCTGGGAATCTGCAATGTGGTGGGCTCTAGCATCTCTAGGCAGACCAACGCTGGGGTATACACGCACGCGGGCCCAGAGATCGGCGTGGCCTCCACCAAGGCCTTCACCGCGCAGGTAACGGTGCTGGCAATGCTCGCAAGCCTACTGGGCTACAAGCGTGGGCATCTGAGCGAGGAGCAGCACCACGAGTTCATCTGCGGGCTGCTGGAGGTGCCAGACAAGGTGGAGCATATACTCCAGAGCTCCGACCTCATAAAGCAGGTGGCGCAGCAGTACTACCAGGCGACGAACTTCCTCTTCCTGGGGCGGGGCTATATGTTCCCGGTGGCACTAGAGGGGGCGCTTAAGCTCAAGGAGATCTCCTACATCCACGCGGAGGGCTACCCCGCGGCTGAAATCAAGCACGGGCCCATTGCCCTGATAGATGAGTACATGCCTGTGGTAATCCTAGCCCCGCGCGATAGAAGCTACGAGAAGGTGGTGAGCAATATCCAAGAGGTGAAGGCCCGGCACGGCAAGGTGATTGCCATAGTAACGGAAGGCGATACCGTGGTGCGAGAACTGGCGGACTACTGCATAGAGATACCCCAGTCGCTCCCGGTAGTGGAGGCGCTGCTGGCGGTGGTGCCGCTCCAGCTACTCTCATACCATATCGCCGTGCTGCGTGGCTGCAATGTGGACCGCCCTCGCAACCTGGCAAAATCGGTAACGGTAGAATAGCGGTACACAGAAACGGAGGGGACGCATCGCATTGATGCATCCCCTCCGCATATCCGTTCGGGCAGCCCGAAAACACCCTAGTCTATATTCCAGTAAAGGTCTGGATCTCCCTCAAATACATCGTTTATCATCTCATCGCTCCATCCCTCTACATCCTGGGCATAGGAGCCACTGTACTCCCCATAGGAGTCGCTTTCGTCCCTCTCCTCCTCTTGCTCCTCCCTAAAGGATTCCATTTCTCCCCGCTCATCGCCGTTCTCCGTGGGCAGAAAGCCCTCTGCTGGTACGTTTTTCTCCGCCTTGCTCATTGAAATACCTTTCTGCTTGGTTAGACCATTGTTACCCTAGGCAAAGGTAATCAAAATGCGCATTCAAGCTCCCGTTCCACCCAGCCCTAGAACCTTTCGGCGTGCGCCAACACGGAAATTGCGGAGGAATTCCAGAAAGATTTTGGCGGCACGAAAAAAAGTAGCTACCTTTGTGCCGCCTTTCGGGGGTACGTTGGCTTACGGTTCGTAGCTCAGTTGGTAGAGCACCTGACTCTTAATCAGGGTGTCGAGGGTTCGATCCCCTCCGAACCGACAGGAAAAGCGTAGAGACTTCGGTCTCTGCGTTTTTTTGTACCTTTGCACATGGGCAAACCTATCAAAGAGAGCTGCACCCGAGAGTCGAGAATCAGCTGCCTATACCGTGGCGTCCACCGACTCCCGTTGATGGGAGCTCCAGCCAAGTGTACGATATGGGTAACACCCCTCAAAGCCTCTGGGTTTAGGCTGCCCTACTCAGGATTCCATAGGTACTGCCCTACAGCTTTCGGATGCCGGGTAAAATAGCTGAGCACCGCCTTCCCCTGCAACTCGGTAGACAAGGCTCCTGCCACTAACCCCTCTGGGCTACCAGTAATGAGTACTTTCGGGGGCATGGCAAACGGGATGTAATTTGAAAACCAACAGGAATCGAACCCGTATTGTTCATCTTACAGTTACCTGCCTGCGAGAAAAACCAGATGGGGAAGAGCCTAAAAATAATTCTAATTGTTTGGATTTTTCCTACCTTTGCCACTAATTAAAATAGATACAAATGAGTATACATTTGCTCGTTGGGCTGCTTTTCTTCCTCGCAGGGCTGCTAATTGCCCTCTGGGGCGTCCTCAGCATGCGTAGATCGTACCAACGGAAGAGCCGCTTTGGACGCGCTACTCCTCGCACCCGAGGGCTGGCGCACCGGGGACGGCTACTGGAACGTTGCCCCGACATCCAGACCCTGAGCCGACGTGATCGGAGCAGGGTAGAGGCCATGCTCCGCCTCCTCTTTGAGCATGCGCTCGACGGGCAGGAGCTCTCATCCCGCACCGTGGCCGAGCAGCTGGGCTACAGCCTAAAGCGAACCGTGACGCTGGGTGACATCCTCCGGCGTCAAGGGCTCTTGGATGCGCACAGCTGGACGCTCACATCGAATGGCGAGAGCTGCGCTGTGTACGTTATCCGCAAGCACCGCCTGCTGGAGACCTACCTCTCCGAACGGTCTGGTATTCCCCCGGAACAGTGGCACTTTGAAGCCCAACGGCAGGCAACCCGAGACAACCCAGAAGAGCCTGAATGGATTGCACGGCAGCTGGGATTTCCCCGCTACGACCCCCACGGCGACCCTATACCCTCAGAATTCGGCGATATCCCCCCTGTGAAGGGTGAGCCGCTCGGCATTCTACGCACTCCCCCAGGGCTCTACGAGATAACGCATATGGAAGACGAACCCCCAGAGATCTACCAAGAACTCCTGGACATGGGCCTATTCCCAGGCGCAATAATAGAGGTAGAAAGCCAAGATGCCAACACCCCTCCATCCGGCAGCTCTACGGGGCCTGGCAAGCCCCATTCGGCGGATTCTAGAATACCTGCCTATAACCTCCCCCTCCGTTTTGAGGATCGGCACTACCAGCTTTCGCCCCTCCAAGCCCGCCAGCTCACTGTTCGCCCCACGAAGGAGAAGCCCGAAGGCAAGATAACCCGACTTTCGATGCTTCCTATCAACCGCACAGCAGAGGTCGTGGGAATATCGGGAGCCTGCCGTGGGCCCAATCGCAGACGGCTGCTGGATCTCGGTTTTGTGCGAGGCAGCAAGGTTCGTATCGACCTCGTAAGCCCCCTGGGCAATCCTACCGCCTACCTCATCCGTGGCACCAGCATTGCGCTTAGGCGCGACCAAGCCTTCCAGATCCAAGTTCGCCTAACCCCACAGAGCCTACCCCAATAAATCCCAGAGCGATACGGCAATGAACCATAAGACCCCAACGAATTGCCCCAACGGAAGCTGCCAGTCCTCCCACATCTACCGTCTGGGTACTCGCGCAGGCGATGCGGATTACACCATAGCCCTTGCGGGTAACCCCAACACGGGCAAAAGCACGATATTCAACGCACTCACGGGGCTAAAGCAGCACACTGGGAATTGGCCCGGAAAGACCATAGCCAAGCTAGAGGGCGGATTCCGCTACGGCGGGCATAAATACCGACTGGTGGACCTGCCGGGTACCTACTCTCTCCTCTCTACCAGCGAGGATGAGGAGATTGCGCGCAACGTGATACTCTTCTCGCGCCCAGCGGCTACCGTTATAGTGGCCGACGCTACCCGTCTGGAACGGAATATGAACCTCATTCTCCAGATCGGGGAGATTTCGAGCCGCTGCATACTGTGCCTCAATCTGCTCGACGAGGCTCGGCGAAATAGGGTGGACATAGACCTCCGTGCGCTGAGCAAACGCTTAGGCATGCCTGTAGTAGGCACTAGCGCCCGAAGTGGCGAGGGGATCCCTGCGCTGCTGGCAGAGATAGACCGGGTAGTCCACGAGGATGGCACCACATGGCAACACGCCCGCTTTGAACTCCCCCCCTGCGAGGAGAAGCTTGTGGCGGGGTTCACCCAGCGGCTCGAAACCATAGTGCCTGGAATTCCCAATGCTCGCTGGCTCACTCTTAGGCTCTTCGACGAAGACCCCGTAGTGCGACACTACTTCACCAGCGGAGAGATCTCTGAACTCACGCCCGGTGTTCAACCTCCAGACCCCTCTACCGTAACCACCCTGCTAGACGACATAGCAAAGGCCAGCAGCTCGCTGGGGGCTAAACTCCAAGACACTGTATCAGAGGCTATCTACAGCACCGCAAACCGTATATGCAGCGAATGCGTGACCTACGGGTATGAGAATGGACGGGCTCCGCTCGACGTGAAAATTGACCGGATTGTAACCAGCCGTCGCTGGGGATTCCCTATCATGCTGGTGCTGCTAGGCGCAGTACTCTGGATCACGATAGTAGGGAGCAACTACCCCTCTGGTTTCCTGAGCTGGCTGCTGGTAGACACCCTCCACCCCTGGCTGGTAGAGCTGGGGCGCGCTGCGCACTTCCCCTGGTGGCTAGCCGGTTTTCTGTTCGATGGCGTGTACCTAGCTACTGCATGGGTAGTGGCCGTGATGCTTCCCCCTATGGCGATATTCTTCCCCCTATTCACGCTGCTGGAGGATTTCGGCTACCTGCCAAGGGTGGCCTTTAACCTCGATGAACTCTTCAGGCGGGCCGGGGCGCACGGCAAGCAGGCCCTCACCATGACCATGGGGTTCGGGTGTAATGCTGCGGGAGTAGTGGCTACGCGTATCATCGATAGTCCACGCGAGCGGCTCATTGCCATCATTACTAACAATTTCAGCCTCTGCAACGGACGATGGCCCACCCAGATCATGATCGCCACGCTCTTCCTCGGTGCGTTGGCACCAACCGCACTCCAAGGAACTGTAGCCATGGGGTCTGTGGTCATCATAGCCCTGCTAGGTATCGCATTTATGTTCTTGGTGTCTTGGGCTTTAAGCCGAACGGTACTCCGCGGACAGGTCTCCACCTTTCACCTCGAACTCCCGCCCTGTCGGCCCCCACAGCTCTGGCGAACCATCTACACCTCCC
>JABCOB020000129.1 GCA_013333835.2 Bacteroidia bacterium | reverse complement strand
CACGATAAACCCGAGGACGATTTTCACCGAATTCATCCATCCACCAGATTTCGGGAGCTTATTCAGCCACGAGGGGAATATGGCGAACAGGGTGAATGGTATGGAGAACCCTAGCGAGAAGAATAGCATGCCTAGCACTGGCCGAACCGCGGCGCCGGATGCCCCCTCTATGAGGAGCGCGCCAACGATAGGCCCTACGCATGAAAGGCTCACAATGACCGTGGTAAGCGCGAAAAAGAATGAACCGATATAGCCCCCTTTATCCACCTTGGCATCCGTCTTGCTCGAGAGGCTCGAGGGGAGGCGAATCTCAAACATGCCAAAGAATGCTGCAGCAAACACCGCGAACAGGAGGAAGAACACCAGGTTGGTGATCCAGTGGGTTGTAACATCTGTTATGAAATCGGCCCCCAGGCCTGCCAACGAGACCAGCAATCCAAGCAGGGTGTATATGGCTACGATACTCACCCCGAAAACCAATGCGTTGATAAGGGCGTTCATCCTCCCTTTCTTCCCAAGGAAGAAGCTCACCGTCATCGGGATCATGGGGAATACGCAGGGTGTGAGTAGCCCAGCCAGCCCAGCCAGAAAACTAATGATGATGAAAACGGCAATAGGCTGCCCAGCCTCCCCGCCAACTTGGGCTGAAACGGCATCGCCCGGTGTCAAGGTCCCCCCGTCGGGTGCTGGGGTAGAATTCGATGCAGCTGCAATAGCACGGTCGCCAAGCAGGGCTATTTGCGATGCAGCCAACTCGGCCGGAACTGCTACCTGAAGGTCGTCTTCATTCACCTCACATCGAGTGGCAAAGCAGGTTTGGTACTCTGCCAATACGCTTACGGTGAATGCTGCGCCCGACCGCGGAAGAATCCGTTGGGTGAATACCGCATTACCCGAAAAGGAGGTGAGATCCAGATTGAACGATTCATCATGCTCTGTTACGGCATTTCCAGCCTCAGTTGGCTTACCTACCAGCTGGTAATCTGGACTCTCGGTAAAAGTGAACGTGGTGGGATTAGGGCCACCCTCAGGCAACGACATCGAGTACATGTGCCACTCGGAGGCGATGGAGGCTGTTAGTACCAGATCGATATACCCGCTATCAGCAGCCACGGCTTTCGTCTTCCAAGTGACCGCTTTCTGCTGCGATGTTCCGGGTAAACGGAGCTGTGCTACCGCGCCCGAAGTCCCCAGCAGCAGCCCTAACAGTGCAAAAGACAGAATGCGAATGATTTTCATACCTTAGTAATTTCAAAAATATGCCTAACCCAAGATGCCGCACGCCGCCGTGCGTAGCGAACGATTCTACTGCTAGAGTGAAACCTCGTTCCCTTCAAAATCAAAGAATTTGTAATCGAGCAGGTTGTAGGACTCGTCTGGTTCTACTCTCAGCTTGCAGTGGAGCGCTTTGGCCACCTTACGCCGCCGGCAGAGTATCCCCTTGTTGTAGTACGCAGCCACAAAGGGATGGGCGCGCAACTCAATCCTATCCAATAACCCTTTCTCTGTGATGTTCTGCAATTTACGCTCAATCTCGTCCTCCAGCGCAATGGTGGAGGCTACACGACCAGACCCCTGGCAACACGGGCATTTCTCGGTGGTGTCTATCCGCTCTTCGGGCCTATGGCGTTGGCGGGTAATCTGCATCAGCCCAAAGTCGGTAATTTCGAGGATTCGATGGGTAACTTTGTCGTTGGCCATAAGCTCCCGCATCCGGTCATACACCATCTTACGGTTGGCTGCGGTAGCCATGTCGATAAAGTCGATTACGATAATCCCCCCCATGTCCCTTAGCCGGAGCTGGCGGGCGATTTCATCGCAGGCTGCAAGGTTAACCTCGAGGGCGGTCTCCTCTGGTGTCCTGGCAGATTTGGCCCCGCTCCCGCTATTGACATCGATGACGTGGAAGGCTTCGGGATGCTGGATAATCAGGTACGAGCCTCCGTGAAATACCACCATCTGCCCCAAGAGCTTTTTGAGCTGCTTGGAGACCTGGAACGCATCGAAAATCGGGACGCGCGTGCTGCTGTAGAATTTGACGATCTCCTGCTTTTGCGGGGCGATAGTGTTAAGGTAGCTCTTGATCTCCTGGAAGAGCTGCCGATCATTCACATGGATTCCTGTGTATGAACCATTGAGGTTATCGCGCAGCAACGCTGAGGAACTCTTGAGTTCGCTGTGCAACAGGCAGGGGGGCTTGGGATTCTGGTGCAATACCTGTAAGCACTCATCCCAACGAGCAAGGAGTTCGTTAAGCTCTGCATCGAGCGGGGCAACCTGCATACCCTCGGCAGCCGTGCGCACTATTACGCCAAACCCAGCAGGGAGTATGCTGCGCATCAAGCGCTTGAGGCGAGCCATTTCCTCCTTGCTAGAGATCTTAGACGAGACCAAAACCCTGTCGCTAAAGGGGAGTAGTACCATATTCCGCCCCGCGAGGGAGATCTCGGTGGTGAGGCTCGGCCCCTTGTTAGAATAGGGTTCACGGGCTATCTGCACCAAGATGGTCTGGCCGCTCTTTACCAAATCGGTAATTTTTGGGAGCTGCTCGGATGCAATATTCACTCGCTGCGCCTCGCGCTTACTCGCAAGAGCCTCTTTGGCTTCAGGGCTATCTGTGCGGAATGTAAATCGCGCCCTGGCCTCCTCAACGCTCAACGCCCTCCCCTCGCGAAGCGACTGCTTCACCCTGCTTGCCATGAAAGCGTAGTGCAACCCAAGATCCTTAAGGTGCAGAAAGCCCTCTTTTTTGAAACCGATGTCAACAAAGGCGGCATTATGGTTCAGCATCACCTTGCGCACAACGCCAATGTAGATGTCGCCTACCGAGAACGAGGCGTTTTGGCGCTGGCTGCGAAACTCCACGAGATTCCCATCCTCTAGCAGCGCGATCCTCGTCTCTCGGGTCTGCTTGTTGAGATCTATTATTAAATTGGATGTCACAGAATTATAGAATAAAAGCACTAACCCTAAAAGGAGAATCGCACATTGGATTTCACCCCGGCATGGATTCCCACGGTCAGATTAGCGCTCAAAAGCCACATTTAGGCTGGAGATACAGCCTGAGAAGGATGTCCGCCTGTCTCTCTATACCGAAACAACGACGACAGCTCGCGGAACTCTCCACCAGTGCTGCCAAGCCAAATCTTTACTGAAAGAATATGTCGAAAATACGACGACCAAACACTAAACAGCTTCGCCAACGAAGCCTTTACGCTCCCGTAGATTCCGCTGGCGCGGCACAGTGGCAATGCCTCTACACCCTGGGCAAGCTAGCTCAGGATGCGCAACGCTCCTCTTGCCCTACACGTACCCCAAAAAATGGGGTGGCGGAAATCCTACGTTTCAACAACCCTACGAAACCCGACTGTGGCGCTCTTCCACAATACGCCGATGGTGCAACCCCGTAGAGCCAAGGCAAAGCATACAGTACTCTGCGCTTGTGCCACAGGAGCTGCACCATCGCGCTGCCTTACTTCTTCTTATGCCGATTCTTACGCAGGCGTTTCTTACGCTTGTGGGTCGACATCTTATGACGCTTACGCTTCTTACCGCTTGGCATCGTCGCTCCTCCTTGGTTATTAATTAGTTAGTAGCACCCCAAAAAGGTGGGGTGTCCATAGCCTTAGCGCTTACTCAGGGGCTGCCCACCGTTCTTCACCTTGCCAGCGAGCATCTTGGAGGGTTTGAATGAGGGCACATTGTGCGCAGGAATCACGATGGGCAGATCTTTCGATATATTACGAGCTACTTTCTCGGCTCGTGTGCGTACTACGAAGCTACCAAAACCCCGAAGGTATACGCTCTCGTTCCGTACTAGGGCATTGCTCACGCTTTCCATAAAAGCCTCTACGGTCTTCAGCACCGATATCCGCTCTACACCAGTCTTCTTCGCAATCTCGTTGATCAATTCTGCCTTTGTCATTTCCTTATAGTTAGTGTTATTCTAAGCCTTAGAAACCGTGGAATACGGGTTCAATTCGCACCGCAAAGGTAATACGTTTTTCTTAATCTAACGCACTTCTGTCCGATTTTTCGGTATAATTAACGATTTTTCCCTGCTACGACCTTCCGATTACACCTCCCTAATACCGCGGAAGAAACGCGAAATACTCTTCGGTTGAGAACAGGAAAACAACCGCCTGCGCCAGTAAATGAAAGGGCAAAAGCCAGCAATGGCACAATGCTCAGCTCTCCCCAACCCCTCTGATAGAATGCTGAATCGCTGGAGATGAAGCGCACCGCTGGGGTACTTTATTCACAAGATCAACTGGGGGGAACGCGTAGAATCGCCCCTAGAATAATCAATGCCTAATAGCTGGATGGAATCGGTGTCTTCTCTGGGATTTTTAAGCCTTGTCAAAGACCTCTGGAAATCCATTGAAACAATGCGGCACTTCGGACCACTACGTCCACTGAATAAATTGTAAGTGATTGATTAAAAATATTTTCGCTACAAATCTAGAGAACGAACTCCGCAACATATGACACACATGCGGGATTTTTGCACAATCGTAAGCCGTTGAATCAGGCTTCGGTAATGAGCATAAAAAAGCCTAGCCTCAGCGGCTAGGCTCTAAACGTCATAATTTTAGGACAAACCCACCCTATTCTGCCAGCTCGTTAGAGCCTTCTGGAATAGTGCTGCGAATGTGGAATCTGCTTTAAAATTCGCGGTGATGGAAATCGCTGCGGTCGCTACGCTGTGGACGCTCCTGCGCGGGGTTGACCACAATGGCACGCCCACCAACTTCTGAGCCGTTGAGCTGCTGTATAGCACGCTGCGCAGCTCCGTCATCGGGCATTTCAACAAAACCGTAACCCTTGCTCCTACCTGTGGTCCGATCCTTAATGATACGAGCCTCAGCTACGTCCCCGAACTCCGAGAACAGGTCCTTCAATTCGCCCTCCTGCATTCTGTACGGAAGGCTTCCAACGAAAATGTTCATGTATGAAACTGATGTTTTAATACGCCCCAAAGGTAGAGCCTTTTTCGGAAATCGCAAGGCTTTTGGGTGCAAGGTGGATGAAAATTTATCGTATCTAATCCACCATAATACTGAAAATCAGATTATTATTTAAGATCAAGGGGTACAAAATAATTGGTGCTAAATCCCCAAAAGTCGTAGTAAAGTTGGCAAAAAAAGCATTGCAACCGAGCGTGCTTTATAGCGAAAATATGCACCCTAGCTGTGGGGGAGAATAATTCCTATCTTCTTCATCAGCCGGGCTATTCCCTCTCCCAGCGCAAGTTTTCGCATGCACGCAGAGATTTCTGCACGAATATCTTCACTACGCATAGCCTCTATAGCACTGCGCAGAAGCGCGAACAGTTCTGGGGCATCTCCCCGCAGCACAAAAGGGGCAAAAGGGGAAGCACGCCAAGCAGCGATATCGCCAGCCTGGTTGTCTACCAAAGCGATGGGTATTACTGGAGTAGCTTGGCTTAGTACCTCATAGGCTGTCTGTCCCAACCCGCAAACCACAAGATCGGCCTCCCGTATACGCATTCGCATTGCCGAAGAATCGAGCCGTCCTAAGTAGGTGAGATTGGGCAAATCTAGTGGTATTTTCACCTGCCCTAGGCTGGTGGCATAGAACTGCACACTGGGAAAAGACTGCGCCAACTGAGTGGCCAAGTACGCAAAATGCGATGAGGTTTCGCCCCCGCCGAGCGTGACAAAAATCTCCCTTAATTCCCCAAATTCCCGTACAGGTAGTGGAGCGCAAAAAGTAGAACGTAACACCGCATAGTTGAGTCCCATGAGCGCTTTCGAATACCCCTGCCAGCTTGTGGGTGGATGCTGCTCTAGTCCTAAGCTCCAGTCTACTACCCAAGCATTTCTGTAATAGAAATGGTGAAAATCGTCAATAAAAAGGATATTGCCTGCTTGTGAATCCAGAAGACCAACCATTGGCTGGTCTACCCGGTAGGAATCTATCACCACAAACTCAGCAGTGCTTAATGCTTGGCACACAACGTGCAAGTTTTCTACCCAGTGCCGTACTTGCACTTGGCGGGATTTTAAATCCCGAATATTCAGCTGGCCAAGCTCCTTTCTGGAACTATCGACATATATGGTTGGAGTGCCCCCTTGCTCGGCTAACCACGAAGCTAGGGCACAGCACCGTGTAAGATGCCCCTGTCCTATACTTGGCGAGTAATCTGTGAAGATTGCAACCCGCATAACAGCTGTTTACAACGCAGAATGAGTCCTCTGCAAAACCCTCATAAACGATGCGGCACGCCACGTCGCTTCGGTCTGCGATAAATTGAATCGTTTGATTAAAAACTATTTACCCGCAAGCAGGGGAACGTCTCCCTATAATGCACTCATATGGGACTTTGGCAGAGACCACTGAGTACTGCACCGGAAACTGCGCAACAGCATGTAAAATGCTTGTGGTCTATACATCCAGCCTCCGCCCCCAAGCTTTTCGGCCAACAACAGTCTGGATAGCGAGGTACAGCAGCAGCAGTATGCTGATACCCGTGGCCAAACGCCCCAGATAATCGCCATGCAGGGCGTAAAAGGTAAGTTGGCTTTGCAGTGAAATATTCCCCCGCAGCGCACCCCGCTTCCACCAACCGAGCCTGTTGATGATACGGCCTGTAGGAGTAATAATCGCCGATATGCCCGTGTTTGCCGAACGAACCATCCAGCGACGAAGCTCTATACAGCGAAGCTGGGAGTAGGTGAGAAGCTGGCGGTACCCTGGGGTGTTGCCCCACCAAGCATCATTGGTAATCACCACAAGCGCATTAGCCCCCTTGCGCACGTACTCGGTACAGAATTCACCAAAGGCCGATTCATAGCAGATAACTGGCGCAACGCTGCCGCCTGCATGCAGAGGGAATACCGTCCGTTCTGTTGCAGTGCCCAGAGTGCCAGTAATACCTCCTAGATTTATGCTTAAGGAATTCAAAAGTTTAAGATACCTTGGATAGGGGAGCATCTCTACCCCCACCACAAGTTTCGATTTGATGTACATCTGGTAGGTATCAGACGTATCTAGAAGCAAGGCGACATTGTAAGCATCATAAGAACCAGTGGCTTGCGAGAACGAACGGGCAGTGGGGGGGGGCACTTCGCCCTCTGGGTAGTAGCGCAGCGCATCAGCCCCTGTGATCCACTGGCAACCAGGATGTCGTGAAAGGAATTCTCTGAGTGGCTGCACTTGTGAGTCAGCCATAATCTCGGTAAGCCACATGGGAACAGGGAGCGAGGTCTCTGGCGATACTACCATCTGGGTAGCTGAGGTAGTGGCTGAATCTGCTAGGTGAACCATAAGTTCAGCCTGCCCCACCGCACTCATACCCTCAAATTTCTCGTTCCAAGGATCAATTCTCGGTTGGATAGCCACTACTTCCAGCTGCGCAACGCCCTTTTGGTCATGGTATGTAGCCAAGAGAATGGCTGATAGCACCATTGGGGTAAAGAGCACGAGCCCCCATAAAAGGAAGAGGAAAATTTTGGAACGCACAGACACCGTGGCTTTCCTTACTTGCCGTGCATCATTGCCACCGCCCACTTCTGCCGGTGATGCTTTGCACGCAGCAAAATTCAAAACTCTGAATGCTCGCAGCACGGCGAATAACGCCCCGTTAGCCAGTATGATCCAAAGGCTTCCACCCAGCACTCCAGTGTACTCATACCACTGGACAATTGGGGTAACCGTACCTAGGGAATTGCCCAGCGTTAGCCAGGGCCAGGCAATTTCCGAATTGTGAAAGAAGTACTCAAAGGCCAACCAAGTTGCCATGAATGCCAGGAAGGCTGTCCCCCACCCTTTTACTCGCCACGCCCATAGCGGCAGCAGCAGCATGAGCGCCATAAGGGCAGCCATTACGAATACCGCTCCTAGCATCCCCCCTACCGTTGCGCCGGCAATCCACCATACAGAGGCGAAATTCCACACGATGGTACTCAGATAGAGGTAAAGATAGCTTTTTTTGTAGCTAACCCTATCCTCCAGTAGCCGTTCCCAAAGCATAAACCATGGCAATAAAGCCAATGGGAGTGTAATAGGACAAGCAAGCGTCCAGGGTACTGCTAGCAATAGGCCGCCTAGAATGGCCAAAATCCACTTACGCCCGAATAGCCGTAAAATCTCAGTTTTCATGTGGCAAAGATAGTTCTTTTCCCGCGTTTTGCTACACCCATATGAGACCTCAGCAAAAGCCCCGTATGGGTTCAATCTTTTATTTTGCTGTCCAGTAAAATTGCCCATTGCCCCTTTTTACGCAAAGCAACGGTAAACAAAAGGGCTGACACCTCGCGGGAGGTGTCAGCCCTTTTTTCATGAACCCAAAAGTTCTACTGGACGGCAATAATTTAGAAACAGCTAAATTTTCTCTACTTCATTCCTTTGCAACCAGCCCCGATGGCCATCGGGTACTGCCACCTCCAGCCACTCTCCAAGCTGATCTAGGATCTGCACCTTCGTACCCGCATGTAGTAGGAAGAGATCCTTTCCTCCAGCTGAGGGTTCTCCTTTCACCGAGACCACCGAGGGCATTACTACGGCAGCATTGAAGCTGTTCATCTGCCTTGCGGCAACACGGCCAAGGGTGAAGGATAATAGCGTTACTGCCAATCCGAAAAGCCCAATGATGAGCGAAAGAATCCACACCCTCCGATTGCGCAGGAAGCGCATTGCCAGCACCGCAGCCAAGAGCACCGCTACCGACACAAGGGCTAATACACCCCAGCCTATAGGACTGAGAATGTGGTAAAAACCTCTAAACCAACGTAAAATTGGTGAATCTTGAGGCGCCGCGATCCTGTCTACAGTAAAAGTACGGGCTAACTCCAGATTGAACCGGGCATCCTCATAATTTGGACTATATTTGAGTACCCTTTCGTAATTGAGTATTGCCCGTGCGTAATTTCTCATTCGAAAGTAAGCATTCCCGAGATTGTAGTAGAGCTGTGGGGAGACCAATGCGCTATTCTGGCCCAAGAGGTACTGGTAGGCCAGTGCAGCGCTATCATACTGCCCACGCTCATACATCCCGTTAGCCTGAGCGAAGGTCCATGAGCCAGAAACCCTCTTCCCCCCATTCACATCCTCTCCAATATCTAGCACACCTGTAGATTCAGATGTTCCAGAGTCAGGTTGTACGGTCTGGGTTGTAGACATCGGTAAAGAATCTTGCAATCCTTGGGCTTTAGCACTTGCTGCCCCCTCCAGGATAGCCGTGGAGAATACGATTGCAAGTACCAACCGTTGCACCAAAGCCCTACGGCCAATGCCCATGCCGCTAGCCATCATTACTCTATATAAAAAGCTCGATACCATCACTTTCTACTATTCAGCCACTTCTCTAGTCCTGAAATCGTTTCAGAGGCCCTACGGTAGAGTTCCTCTTTAGACACGCTGCTCTCCTGGGGGGCATACTGTGCATACTCGCTATCGCGCAGCAACTCATATACAGCCTGCGTATTCGATTCTGGTACTTGGAGCTCAGCCAGCCTTGTTCGTACCGTATCAGCCGAGAGGTCAGCCGTTTCAATCGAGAGCTTATCGCTTAGGTAGCCCCACGTAGCACGCAGTAGCTCATTGTAGAAACCGGGATCATTGGCTTCTAGTAACGCCTTGGCACGCCGCAAGCGCTTCCGCACTATACCACCTGCCCGCCGCCCCTTGGCCAGCGCTACGTTACCCAGTAATTTCTCACGCTTGCGCAAAAGAACGAAAGACGCAGCGAAAAGCACCACCAGAACTAGAACCAGCACCCACCAGAGCAATCCGCCTACAAAGCTATACCCCACCATCATATAGCTGGGAGTTCCTAGAAAAATATGCCGTATGTCCTCTCCTAGGTACTTCACATCCTCCTTGCTCACGGTGGTGGTAACCCTGGCTACCGACTGTACGCTATCTGCCCTCACAGTCAGCGTAAAAGCCTCGGTGGTCACGCTCCGATAAGCCTTGGCGACAGGATCAAAATAGGCCATCTCATAGCTCGGGAGCTGGAGCTGACCAGGGGCGCGAGGAATCATTACATACTCGTAAGTTATGCTTCCAGACTGCCCATCATCGCGCAATGCTACATTTTCATTCACCTTGGGTTCGAAGACCTCCACCGAATTCGGGAGGTTCAGCTCTGGTTTCTGTAGCAGCTGGAGATTCCCCTTACCGGTTATTATCAGCTTGTAGGTAATTGGCTCATTGGCCGATACCTCGGTTTGGTCTATGCTGGCCTTGACCGTAAAATTCCCCACTCCACCGGTAAACAATGCCGGTTTGCCCTGAGGTAGCGGCTTTACCTTTACGGTCTGCCGCGGGCTTTCGGCCACCGCTTGGGCTGCTCGATAGTTACTACCCATGAATTCATCCCAAAAGGACTGAGATTCTGCCCGAACCCTATACTGCACCTCTATCCGCATAGGGTCAATCTGGAGCTCACCGCTCTTCTGGGGGAAAAGCACGTACTTCTTGATCACGCCCATATTGTACTCCCGCCCATTGTGGGTAACCCGCTGTAGGTTAATTTGGTTGGGAGTTTCAAGCTCTTTAGTCCAAAACCCTTTGAAATCGGGAAGCCTAACGTCATCAAACCCCACGATGTCGAGGCGCGTATACAGCCTCAGGGTGGCGAGTATAGGCTCACCCTGGTATACCTCATTACGGCTGAGCTGCACAACCACGAAAAAATCCTTTGACGGATTGACACCACCGCTTGCAGTCTGCCTGCTACTGCGCGGATTACTGGCATTGCCAGCCGAAGAACTCTCATCGCCCCCACCCTCGGCATCGGTCTGTAGCACCTCCAGCGTATAGGGCGAACTCTCTAGCCTCTCGCCATCTATAACCACAGAGGCCGCGGGTATGGTGTAGGTTCCCGGCGAGTTAATCCGACACACAAAGCTATACATGTAGGTCTCAGACTGCATCACCGAGCCATTAGTAATCTGCACACTCCGCGACGTGCTCATCGAAGGGCCAGCCAGCACTTGAATCTGCCCCCACACGGGCTGCCGGAATTCGGAACTCTTACCATTGGCCCGAAATGTTACCTGAAACTGCTGTCCAGGGTAGACCTGTGACGGAGCTATAACCCTTAGAGAGTAGGGTTCCTTGGCACGTAAACTAGCGCCTGATAGAGCGATAATCGCGAATACGACTATCGCTATCGCATTACATACCCATTTATTCCACATAATACCCTTGCACCTCATAGTCCCAATTCTGGATCAAGCCCCTCTACCAGTCCTTATTCGTTCTGCTCTTGCTGCGAGTAGCCTTAGCCTTTTGCTTCTGCACTTTATCCTGCGTATCGGCCTCCTGGCGCTCGAGAGCCTTCAGGAGTTGAGCAGCATCCTCCTGGGACATCTGCCCCTGCTGCTGACGGGGTTGGGCGTTTTGTTCTTGCTGGTCCTTACCCTGATCCCTATTCTGCTCTTGCTGATCCTGCCTATCCCGATCCTTTTGATCCTTTCCCTGGTCCTTTTGTTCCTGATTTTGATTCTGCTGGTTCTGATTCTGCTGATCTTGATTTTTATCTTTATCCTTATCCTTCTGGTCTTTATTCTGATTGTTCTGGTCTTTATTCTGCCCTTGCTGCTTCTGTAGGCGTCGGAGTGCCTCGGAGAGATTATAGCGTGCGTCCTCATCCTTTGGCTGCAGCTTTAGCGCCTGCTTGTAGGCCTCTACGCACTCGGGCAGCTTATTCTGCTTGAAGAGCGCATTGCCCAGATTGTACCACGAGGCGGCCTGGGTAGCAGGCGACCCGCTGGGGGCAGTGGCCAATCCCTCGTAGAACCGTTGGGCCTGCGCGTATTTCCCCTGCTCGTACTGCGCATCGGCAAGGTTAAAACGCCCTTTGACTGACGTAGAATCGGCATTCAGAGCCTTCCAGTACTCTTTTTCAGCCGCAGCATGCTCTCCTTTACCGTAGAGTCTATTCCCACCCCGGATGAAGCGCTCAGGCCTTTGCCCGCGCCCCTCAAAGGGCAGCAGGAACAGCACGCCCACAGCCACCGCGCATACCATAAACCGACAAGACATTGCTTTATCCCCCTTCCGAATTAGTCAGCAGACCGTCCCCCCGTAGCCCGATAGATACGCCCGAGGTTAAACCACGGATTCCGCCTCTCCAGAACTATTGTCCCCAGCACCAGCAGGCCGAGAGCTATAGCCAGGAAGAGCTGGAATCGCTCATCGTAGCTGGTGTAGTTTACCTGCTCATACTCTGCCTTTTGCATAGTGTCTATACCCTCGTATATGGGGTCGAGCCCACTCTGGAAGTTGGTTGCGTGCATATATACACCGCCCGTGGTAGCGGCTATGCTGGCAAGCACCTTCTCATCGAGCCGAGAGATCACCACATTCCCAGCCCCATCCTTCTTAAGACCACCGCTCGCATCGGGCAATGGCGCACCCTCTAGCGAACCTATACCCACTGTGAAGATTTTGATCCCCTGCTTAGCGGCCTCTTCGGCAGCAGAGAGGGGATCATCCTCATGGTTCTCACCGTCAGATATCACCACTATCGCACGCCCAATACCCTCTTGTGGGCTGAAGGAGCGTATCGCGAGCTGCAGTGCAGACCCTAGAGCCGTCCCCTGCTCAGATATCATATCAGTATTCACCTGCCCTAGGAACATCTGGGCCGATGAATAATCGTTCGTTATGGGGAGTTGCACGTAGGCACGCCCTGCAAAGAGAATCAAGCCGATTCTATCGTCGTGCAACCGATTCAGAAGTTGTTGGATTCCCAATTTAGCCCGCTCTAACCGGCTTGGACGAACATCCTGAGCCAGCATCGAGCGAGACACATCCAACACAAACATTACCTCAGCCCCCGTTCGCTTGGCCTTCTCCTGTCGTAAGCCGAATTGTGGGCGTGCCAAGGCAAACACCAGGGCGGCTATGGCCAAAGAGAGCAGGCCTCCCTTGAACCAGAACCGCCATTCCGATGCGTAGGGCATTAGCATCCGCACATGCTGCGCATCCCCTAGCCGGGCAATCCTACGCCGCCTACGCCTTCGCGCCCAGAACATCAGCAGCCATTGCACTGGCACTAGAAGCAAAAGCCAAATGATCTCAACCTCGCCGAACCGAAACATTGCGTATTCCTAATTTTCACTGGGCTGCGCTGCATCTGCCCCACAGGAGAACCCTGCCAACTCCGCGAAAATAGCTTGCCCTGCGAAATTCCAGTTAAGAAACTCTATACCTACCATCCCTATTGGGGGCTATGGAAGCACCCGTAAACCCACATACCGTACCAGCGCCTCTACCGCAAGCAGGAGTAGAGCGCACAGCGCCCACAGCCAGTATTCCTCGCTCCTATGCGTATATTCATCCACATGGATCTTGCTCTTCTCCAGCTGGTCGATCTCCGCGTACACCGCCTCTAGGCTCTTGTTATCGGTAGCCCTAAAATACTCTCCGCCCGTTAGCTGGGCCACCTCGCGCATAAGGGGTTCGTCTATCTGCACCTCCACATCCTGGTAGCGAACCCCAAAGGGCGTCTGCACAGGGTAGGGCGCCATTCCCTTAGTGCCCACCCCTACCACGTACACCCTTATACCGTAGGCCTTAGCTATCTCAGCGGCAGTGTAGGGGGCTATCTCGCCCGCGTTGTTCATCCCATCGGTCAGCAATATCACCACTCGGCTTACGGCATCGCTGTGTATAAGCCGATTCACCGCCATAGCCAAACCAGCACCTATAGCCGTACCATCCTCTAGCATTCCCATTTCCACGCTGTTGAACTGATTGATCAGCGTGGCATGGTCCAGCGTAAGCGGGCACATGGTGAAAGCCTCGGCAGCAAAAATCACCAGTCCCATCCTATCGCTCGGGCGGCCAGAGATGAATTGTATCCCTATCTTCTTGGCAGCCTCTATCCGGTCGGGCTTGAAATCGCGCGCCAGCATACTCCCGCTCACGTCTAGCGAGATCATGATGTCGATCCCCTCGGTTGTGGTCTCCTCCCCCTTGCTGAAAGACTGCGGCCTGGCCAGAGCCACCACCAGGAATACCACCGCGAGCGAGCGCAGAGCCAGCGGTATGAAACGAGACCACGCCCTCACCCTGCTCCGCTTGAAATTGAGCAGCGCAAAACCTGGGAATTGAAGCGAATTCCGCCTATCCCGATCTCGCCATATCTCCCAGCCCACCATAATGGGCACTAGGAGCAACAGCCAGAAATACCGAGGATTATAAAACTCTATACCCGCAAACATAGGCTAAAAGCCAAAATGTAGAAACCACACAGAACCGTAAAATTTACGCAGAACCCCGCTGCAACCTCCCCACCACAAGCAAAACTCTCAGCAATACCCACTTCCTATAGAAGAGGCCCTAATTCCGAAGAGGCCATCGCCTGCAATTCGAGACCACCACCATTTTCACCCCGTGGCGCGTAACCGATTAGCACTTCTTACGCCCTTTTTTTTCTTTAAACTACATCCTATCATACTGAACCCGAACGGTTTACCACCATCCACAGCCCCACCCATATTACCCTGCCAATGGCTCTTCCGCCTTGGGTGCATCCTCCGCAGTTGGCTGCACTCTCTGCTGGCTTTTTGCCTCTTCTGCAGCTACATCCTCCACAAGCGCAATGGCCGAATCTAGGGCCCCTATACACTCATTCTCTAGCGGCTTATGCTTGGCGAATTTGGCCAAATCTGCCATTTGCAGTACACCACGCAGCTCATTACGCCACTCGGGCTTACAACGCTCCTCCACCTTCAGTTGCTCTAGGATATTATCCGTCGTCTCCTCCATAGCCCGCACGCTCCACACAGCCTCTAGGTAGGTGCGCACAGCATCTGTAATGGCGCTGAAGAACTCCTTAGCCCCTCGAGATCGCCAAGCCGACTCTTGCCGAAGAGCGCGCAGCTGCTGTAAAGCAACCACATCGGGTGGGAGTATCGGTGCACGGCTTTCTGCTTTCTCATCCCGATGCCTAAAGCGTCTCCAGAGCAAGAAACCTGCAAGGCACAGCACTAGAAAGCCGAGAATCCCGAGTAACCACGGATAAACCTCCTCCCACGTTATTCCCTGCTCCAGAGGCCCTACAATCGGTTTGATGTCTGCGTAGGCCGTGTCGCGGGGCACAAAGTCCACATATATCAGCCCAGACTCTGAGTAGAGCGTATCGACCCTCCCGCTGTAGCGGACAAGCACTGGCACCCGGGGTATTGCCTGCCAACCGCTATCATAGCTTGTTACCAGCAGGTGCAAACGCGAGGCGTAGCCGGCACTATCATACTGCAGCGTATCTATCACTGGCTGGGCGTATAGCTCCACGCCAGGGCTTAGCTGCTCTGGAATCTCGCTGAATATGATATCTGCACCACGCTGCGCCTGCACCTTTATCCACACGCTCAGCGAATCGCCCACCAGTATCGAATCGCGCCCCACGTGGGTTACTATGCTCTGCGCCCACACATTAGAGGTAAGCAGCGCCACCAGCAAGCCCAAGAAGAAATAGCGCAACCGCACTATAGCATTCTGCCGCTTTCGCCCAGCACGGCGCGTAGTGTATGCCCGCCCCCCTCCGTATCCTAACGCGTAGCCACACGCTTGCATATTAGCATTCACCCCTAGAATCCTCCACACTTTTCAAAAAAAAGAGACTTCCCAAAGCACCCAATTCATAGCCCCCCTCTACCAACCGTTGCGCGAAACCGCCTACCTCGTCTCCGTTGAGCTCTTCAGCGCTTGCAAACGGCTAGAACCATCCTCACCCCCTTTGCTTGAAGAGCTTCACCAGCGGATACACATAGTCCTCCGCGGTACTTATGTTCGCCCAGTCCACCCCTGCCCGTAGAAAAGCCCGTTGCAGATCAGCTTCCCGTTGCACCGCAGCCTCATGGTAACGAGCCCGAAAACCCGCATCGCTACTATCAATCCAGCAGGTTCGCCCGGTTTCTGCATCGCCCAGTCGGAGCAGGCCCACATTAGGCAGCGTCACCTCGCGAGGATCGTACACCCGAAGCCCCACCATATCGTGCTTATTCGACGCGATGTTGAGCGCATCGGTAAAGCGGAGCGCCTCCCCCTCATAGTCCAAGAAATCGCTCAGCAGAAACGTCGTGCAGCGTTTCCTTATCGCATTGGTCAGATACCGTAGCGCACCGCCCACATCGGTCTGCTTGCCCGTGGGCTGAAAGCTCATGAGCTCCCAGATGATCCGCAGGATATGCTTACGCCCCTTCTTGGGCGGAATGAACTGCTCCACCCGGTCGCTGAAGAGAATCACCCCGATCTTATCGTTGTTCTGGATGGCAGAGAAGGCCAGGATTGCCGCAACCTCCGTCATCACATTCTTCTTGGTTAGGAGTTCAGTGCCAAAGAGCCGCGAACCGCTCACATCCACGAGCAGCATCACCGTAAGCTCCCTCTCCTCTTCAAAGACCTTAATGTAGGGCTGGTTGAACCGCGCCGTCACATTCCAGTCTATATTCCGCACATCATCGCCATAGCGGTACTCGCGCACCTCGCTAAAGGCCATGCCTCGCCCCTTAAACGCGCTGTGGTACTCACCCGCGAATATCTGGTGCGAGAGCCCCCTTGCGCGAATCTCTACCCGACGCAAGCGCGCCAGCAGCTCCTTCTGTTCTTCGGCCATAGCTGAATATAGACCCTACGTTTCACGTTGCTGCACAAAACCTCTTGCGAAACGCCCCCCATAGCCATCTCCTGGCACCGCGAGGCTCGTCGTTCTGCCACCATTCGCCCTAGGGCACCTCCACCCTGTTGAGGATCTCGGTTACTATCTGCTCCGCCGTCACATTCTCCGCCTCCGCCTCGTAGGTCAGCCCCACCCTGTGGCGCAGCACATCCATCGACACGGCGCGCACATCCTCGGGCACCACATAGCCCCGCCGCTTTATGAAAGCGTAGGCCTTGGCAGCCATGGCGAGGCTGATACTGGCGCGCGGACTGCCCCCGTAGCCGATAAGCGGCTTGAAGGTGCTCATCCCGTAATCCTCGGGGCGGCGCGTCGCGAACACTATATCCACTATGTAGTGCTCAATCTTCTCGTCGAGGTATACCTCGCGCACCACCTCGCGGGCCTTCATGATATCCTCGGGCTTCACCACCGCTTTGGCCTGCGGGAATTCACCCGTTATGTTCTCCCTGATAATCCGCTGCTCCTCCCCCTTATCAGGGTAATCCAGGCATACCTTGAGCATAAAGCGGTCCACCTGCGCCTCTGGTAGCGGGTAGGTCCCCTCCTGCTCTATGGGGTTCTGGGTGGCAAGCACCAGGAAGGGCTTGGGCAGCGGGTAGGTCTGCTCCCCTATCGTCACCTGGCGTTCCTGCATAGCCTCCAGCAGCGCGCTCTGCACCTTGGCGGGCGCACGGTTGATCTCATCGGCCAGCACGAAGTTCGCGAATATCGGGCCGCGCTTCACCTCAAAGGCCTCCTGCTTCTGGCTGTAGATCATCGTGCCCACGAGGTCCGCAGGCAGCAAATCGGGTGTAAATTGGATTCGGGCAAACTTAGCATCTATACTCCGCGATAGCGTGCTTATCGCCAGGGTTTTCGCCAAGCCCGGCACACCCTCCAGCAGCACATGCCCATCGGCCAGCAGACCCACCAGCAGCGATTCCACCAAGTGCTTCTGCCCTACTATCACGCGCCCCATCTCCATCGTCAGCAGATCCACGAACCCGCTCTCTCGCTCTATCCGCGCATTCAACTCCCGAACATCTACACTACCACGCTCTTCCATAGACCATTACAAGATTGTAATACACCTCGTATTCACCAGCGATACCACACCGCAAAGCCCAACCCCACCCTCCCCGTTTGGTATCCGCAAAATTACATATTCTCTAACGGCGAATCCCACCGCATTATTGCAGAAAATACCCAAAATTCCCCCAACGATCACCTCCCGTTTTTCCCGGCCGTTTTTCCTGCCAAACGAAGGGTTAAAAAGTAGGTCGGCGTAAAATCCTCCAGCCCGGGTTCTCATTTTCTGAAAAGAGCTTTTGCCTGGGGCTCGCGCTGGGCAGTTTTGCAGCGTTCCCATTTTAAAGCGCCCTCGATGGTGGGAAATCTCACCATCGGGGGCGCTTTTGCCTATGCCCATTCCCCTCTATCACCCGATGCTAGAGGGAGTGTCGCCACCTCGGTTGGCTATCGAATCGCGCATGGAGGTGTCTGCCTGCACATTCTTCAGCTGGTAGTAATCCATCACCCCGAGGTTACCACTGCGCAGCGCCTCGGCCATTGCTAGCGGTACCTGCGCCTCGGCCTCTATCACCTTCGCGCGCATCTCCTGCGCCTTGGCGCGCATCTCCTGCTCGGTGGCCACAGCCATCGCTCTACGCTCCTCGGCCTTAGCCTGGGCTATGTTCTTGTCCGCATTCGCCTGGTCTATCTGCAGCACCGCACCGATGTTACGCCCTATGTCGATGTCGGCTATATCTATCGAGAGGATCTCGAAAGCCGTTCCCGCATCCAAGCCCTTGTTCAGCACCACCTTCGATATGGAATCCGGGTTCTCCAGCACCTGCTTATGCGAATCAGACGAACCGATGGAGGATACAATCCCCTCGCCCACACGAGCCAGCACGGTCTCCTCGCCCGCACCGCCCACTAGCTGCTTGATGTTGGCCCGCACCGTTACTCTGGCCTTGGCTATGAGCTGGATACCGTCTTTAGCCACGGCCGTTACCGGGGGGGTGTTGATCACCTTCGGGATTACAGACATCTGCACCGCCTCGTACACATCGCGCCCGGCAAGGTCGATGGCTGTGGCCATGCGGAAATCGAGGGGGATGTTGGCCTTTTGGGCCGATACCAACGCATGAACAACCTTGGGCACATTACCCCCGGCAAGTAGGTGGGCCTCCAGGTCGTTGCGGTAGAGCGTTAGCCCCGCCTTCGTCCCCTCTATGAGCGCCTGCACTATAATCCTCGGGGGGACACGACGCCAGCGCATCAGTATCAGCTGTATGAGCGACACTCGAACCCCTGACACCAGCGCCGAGAACCACAGCCCTACTGGCACGAAGTAGAACAGAATCCACAGCAACACCAGGCACGCCACTATGATGCCTATTGCAAAACCTATCCCTATATCCATACTCTTCTAACGTTTAAACAATTGTAAAACAATGAATTGACTACATCAACACTACTCATTGGAGAACTGTACCAGCTGCTCGCGGTAGGCCGAGAAAATCTTCGCCTTGGACACGAACCCAATATACCGCCCCCCCTCTACCACGGGCAGATTCCACGCGCCCGTCTCCTCAAATTTCCCCATCACCACGTTCATGGGCTCATCGGCCTGTATCACACCCGGGGGGCGCACCATAAGGTCGCCTACCGTGAGGCTATCGTACTTCTCGGTCTCGAACATAATCTCCCTAATGTCGTCAAGCAATACGATCCCTTTCAGTGCCCCAGCATCGTCTACCACGGGGAATATATTCCGCCGCGAGTGCGCCACCACCCTCACTAGCTCCCTTAGCGTCTGCTGCGGGTGCACCAGCGCGAGGTCAGTCTCTATCACATTCTTCACCTGTAGCATCGTGAGTACCGCCTGATCCTTATGGTGGGTAATGAGCAATCCCTGGGCAGCCAGCCGCATGGTGTAGATGCTGTGCCTATCAAAACTCGAGACCGTAATGTAGGCTACCGTAGCCGTAAGCATAAGGGGTATCAGCAGCACATAGCCCTCCGTGAGCTCGGCTATGAGGAATATGCCCAGCAGGGGCGCGTGCATCACCCCGGCCATAGCCCCAGCCATGCCCACCAGCACGAAATTCGACACCCCCACCCCCGCATCCATCGTCATATTCAGGAGGCGAGCCATGAAGAATCCCGCCACTGCCCCCACGAATAGCGTAGGCGCAAAGGAGCCTCCCACCCCTCCGGCCCCTGTGGTAGCCGCCATGGCCACCACCTTCAGCAGGAAGAGCGCACCGAGCACCACCAGCAGTAGCCACGGATTCCCCGTTACAAACGCCAGCGGGCTATGGCTAAAAAGCTGATCGACCTTCCCCTCAAATAGCTGCTGCACACTGCTGTAGCCCTCACCGTATAGCGGGGGGTAGAGGTAGATTAAACCGCCCAATAGCAGCACCCCCGCCAGCACACGTCGGTAGGTGTTAGACATCCGGCCAAACCAACCGCCTAGGGCTATCGCCGTCCGCGTAAAGTACACTGACACCAAGCCTGTAAACACCCCCAGGATCAGGTAGTAGGGAGTTTTCGAGAGGTCGAACGGAACATTGTACACAAAATGGAATAGCGAGCCCCCACCCATAAGCAGGCTCGTGGTTATAGTGGCCGTTACAGAGCTCACCAAGAGGGGCACCAGAGAACTCATAGTAAGGTCCAGCATCAGCACCTCCAGCGTGAAGACCAACCCGGCCAACGGCGCCTTGAATATGGCCGCTATACCTGCCGATGCACCACACCCCACCATCAGGATCACCGACTTGGAATCCATCCGGAAAAAACGCCCAAGGTTAGACCCTATGGCAGCCCCCGTCATCACAATTGGCGCTTCGGCCCCCACCGACCCCCCGAAGCCGATGGTGATACTGCTGGCCACTATGGAGCTCCAGGTATTGTGAAGCTTGATTCTCCCCCGATTCTGCGAGATGGCCAGCAGCACATTGGACACCCCATGGGCTATATTCTCACCCACCGCGTAGCGTACAAAGAGCAGCGTAAGCACAATACCAATGGCCGGGAGAATCAGCAGCACAAGGCTATCGCGACCGTGCGATATGAGATCGTTCACCATCCCCGCAGTCCAGTGCGCTAAGAACTTGAGCAGCATGGCGGCCAGCGCGCACACCACCCCCACCACAAGGCTCACGAATATCACATGCCGACGTGTCCCCAGCCCCAGAAAGCTGAGGAAAACCCGGTGAACCCTACGGTTAAGCCAGCGCACCACTCGCGCACCCGAAAGCGCCATGCGTATACCCCTAGAACAGGAATCTTAAATCATCGCCCGGGTTCACCTCCCTAGGCGGTTCGCCCTGCCGGAATATTCGAGCTGGCCGCCCCCCAATGAGCTGCAGATCGCTCCCCTCCTTGCGCAGCATGGTTCCCTCGCGGAGCCCTACCACCCACATGCCAGGGTTCTCCACCATGAACTCGCGGATTCTATCCTCACGGGTTTCCCCCGCATGCCCCGCGGGGTTAGCATCCAGGTAGTGGGGGTTTATCTGGAAAGGCACCAGCCCAAAAGCCTCAAATCCGCTAGGCTCCACTATAGGCATATCGTTGGTGGTCTTTATGGTAGGGCAGGCCACATTCGAACCCGCGCTCCACCCCACGTAGGGCATGCCAGCAGCCACCCGCTCGCGCACCACCGGGAGCAGCCCGAACTCCTGCATCTTCCGCAGCAAGCACCAGGTATTCCCCCCGCCCACCACCAGGGCCTCAGCCGATTGCACCGCATCCTTGGGATCGGTGAACCGATGGAGCGACTCCACCCGAATCCCCAGCCCATCAAACCGTCGCTGCACTTTAGCCTCGTACTCGTCGTAGCTAAAGGTCACCGCGGCATACGGGATGAAGCGCACAGCCTTCACCCCGCGTAGGAATTTCCCGATCTCGCCCATGGGGTAGGCCAAGTACTCCTCGCCCGCATTGGTAGAGTTGCTTATTAGCAGTAGTCTCGTGTCCATAGCTCTTGCTCTTTTTTAATCACGCACTCCCCCCTTCAATAGCCGTAGCGACGCAACGTGAAATAATCCATAAATTCCCGTTGCGACAAATAATCCCTTGAAACCCCGATGGGAATCAACCCCCTGAAACCCCGACGCGGCGCGCCGCGTCGCTACCCACTCCGAGTAGATGCCCAATAAGGTTGAAACGGGATTGCTATAAAAGATCTTTAAAATCTGCCTCTCCGGTTATATCCTATCGCGGGGCGTTATGCCTTCCGAAAAAACGTTTAAACTTG
>JABCOB020000128.1 GCA_013333835.2 Bacteroidia bacterium | reverse complement strand
GGGTGGGGGTAATTGCGATGCGGATGGGGTTAATCATGATGCGGGTGGAGTTAATCGCGACGCGGCACGCCACGTCGCTACTAAGCGAGAAAAGCCAAACCCATAAGAGTTCGCTACGGGTGAGGACGGAGAAAAGTTAACCTCAACGTTGTACGGAGCGCCGCTATGCGCCCTGATAACGGTAAACATTTGGTTCAGAACTTATCATATCTAAAAAAAGATACCGCAACGAAAGGGGCTGCTGCATGGGGCGGTTTTTGGCGGTATTAGAGGGGGTGTTGCAGCTCAATATCGGAGCCTCCAGGTTTAGGTTCAAGCGGAAATCTTCGCTTAAGTGAGATTCCGAGCGAGACGAGATGGGTGAACCGGGTGCTAATGCCCGTGAGGGGGGCTGAGAATGAGTAGTCGATACGTACCCCATAGGCACTGACACCGACACCGGCCGAGGGTGTAAAGATGAGCGTGCGACGCTTCTCCCACTGGTGGAAAAGCTGGAATTGCCTAGCGCCCAAACGGATATGGGCAACCCCAGCAATAGTACACCACGCCCCGATAGCAGGCTGTAGATCTACAGAACCAAAGGCCAGGGGAGAAAAGCTACGTCCATCAAAATGCAGACGAATTGCTGCTGCAATCCCCCACTCCACCCGTCGGCCAGTAGGGAATCTGTAGCTACCATAGAGCGCCAACGAAGGGGCTGTAACCTCCTCTGCACTGCGTGGTGTAGGGTTGATTACCGTATCGCCAACGGTTCGCCCTAGCCGACTGGGATGAATAACCCAAAAGGTCCAGGTAGTGGTAACATCATGCAGCACAGCCGCCGCCCTCCAGCGAGGGTGCATATAGGTGGCCCCAATGTCAAACCCCATTCCGTACCCACGGGCAAAGCCCCCCTCGTGCCTATAAATGGCCTTTACGCACCCCCCGACGCTAAGCCAAGGGTAAAGTTTCCGCCCGTATGCAGCAAAGAGGGCATAGTCTGCCACCGAGAACCTGGTGATTCGGTTATAATCAGTGAGTCCCTTATCATCGCGCCAACTGAGCGTATTGGGGATATCGGGCACGCTGAGGCGCACAAAATGGAATCCTAGCCCGCTAACAGAATCTAGCCCCACTGCGAACGAGGCGGCTCCTAGCTGCGCCATGCCGCCGAACTGCGAGGTATAGGCCCCTCCGAAACTATAGCGGGGGCCTATGGTAGCCACCGTGGCAGGATTCACCCGTTCTTGCCCAGGGTGGTAATCCTCGGCCCCCAATGTACGCCCTAAAGCCTCATGGCTAGCCTCTACGCCCACCTGCAAGAAGGCGTTTGCGTGGCGCACCAACTGCTGCGCCCCTGCTGCTAGTGGCGCTACGAGGTAGAAGACGATGCAGAAAAAACTAGCGGCACGCATGGCTAACGTCCTCCCCTTTCGGCATAATACCCGCAGAATGGCTGGGTTTGGAAGAGCTTTAGGCATACCCAGGCATCGGTAGCTGCGTACACCAGCTGCGCAGGGGTAAGCTGCGGCTGCTCCCAATTGGTAAGTTGGGCTGTTTTGGAAACGCGAAGTTTGAGGACGGCGGCAGCCAATTTCCGCACGCTCTGCTCCTGTATTCCGAGCACCTTGGCCGAGGTCTGAAGATCAAGAAAACCTGTCGGGGTAAATGGAACGATCCGTTGCAGCCTCGCAATGTCATCATGCAGAGCAACCCCCACCTTGACGATTTTAGGGGAACTCAACAGCTGCAAGATCTCTTCGGTTAGCCCAATACGGCACAGGCGCAACAACCAGGCCTTTTGGTGAGTAGCAAGCTGAAGGAGCGCGGTGTTATAGTATTCGCCCTTCTTGAAGGACGGACGCGATTCGGTGTCAAAGCCCAAAAGTTCCTGCTCACGAATCTCAGGAATCACCTGCGCCAAGCCTTTAGGGGTATCTACCACCACGATGCTGCCAGGGAAACGAGCCTGTGGGTATCCCTGCAACTGCTGGTTGATGTCTGCTGCGGGAAGATCCGTTGCGCTGTCTGTTCGCCCGGTTTCAATCATCATTCCCCCTCCTCTAAAATCTGTCGGAACTCCTCTGCCAGTAGCACTCTAAGCCATCTTAGCGCGATGAGTAGCTCGCCTCCCCAGCGGCTAAGGAAGGTGGCTTGCACATATCCCAATGCCTGCCACATACGCTCCTCATCGCCACCACGGTACAGAGCCAAAAAATCGTAGAGGTACTGGTAGATGTCAGCCAGCACCTCGGAGAGGGCGGGATTCGGGCCTACCAGCTCTACATCGCGCTCACTGCAGAGCCCCGTGCCCGCAAACTCGTCATTATGCCCTAAGAGTTCGGCGAGCCGAAGCCTAAACATCTCGTACTCTGGCTCGGTAAGCACTTGGGGGACATACTCTTCCTCCGCCTCTGGACGGGTCGGAATCCTGGCGGCCTTGTAGTACAAAAGGGGGAGAAAGGCGTGCAGCCACTCGGTAAGCTGGCCACAGGTCTGCTCCGCAGGATTGGCAAGATGCTCACAGAATTCACGGGCAACCACCGTGAACTCTATAGCCCACTGCGCGTAGGGTGATGGCGTATCTGCCCGTGCGTCTCCTTTGCTTTTCATGGCGCAAAGGTAGAGAAAAAAGGGCATAAACGACGACACGGCACGCTTAGCATTGCGACGCGGCACGCCACGTCGCTACTAAGAGCAGACCAGCTCTCCGCAACCTCACATAAACGATACGGCATAGGAAGGGAGGGTACTCGTGGGTGGGCGGGCAACTTTCGGCCCGCCCCTACAGCATCGTCCCTACCAGGAGCATCATATCAAAACCCGTTAATGGCTAGAAATGTAATGCCATTTTATAACGACGCGGCACGCCGCGTCGCTACGGTCTTCGAGAAATGCCGTGGATAGATTGAATTTCTTTTACCCGCAAGAAGGGGAAAGATTTGCGATAAAAGATTAGACCCCATAGGGAGTTTATAGAGGACGCGCAAGGAAAATCGAGCGCGGCATGAAAGGCGGGGAATTCTCGGGCTGTTCTTACACCAGCGTCCCAGCCGTTATGAGGCTACGGGCGCAGGAGGTATGGAATCCTTTTTACGGTGCAAGTCTGTATTGAGCTAGGGGGCGCCGCACCCTACTAAAACCTTATGGTAGAAAGCCGTGCCATTCGCCGCACTGGGCGGTACATAGGCAGGGCAAAGTAAGACCGAAAACAAATTTCAGATAAAGGAAAACATTTTGGCTCGCTACCCCGTTATTAGGATTGTAGTAACCAAAAAACATTTTTACCATGAACGTTCTCGAGATAACCCGTATGGATGCCGGGAAGGCCGCCAAGATGGTAGACCAGCTCCAACACCTGTTGGCCGATATGCAAATATTCTACACCAACCTGCGTGGCTTCCACTGGAATGTGAAGGGCGACCACTTCTACACCCTGCACAAGTACTTTGAGGATCAGTACAATGCCTACGCAACCCACATAGACGATGTGGCCGAGCGGATACTACAGCTGGGGGGTGCTCCAGAGAGCCACTTCTCTGAGTATCTGAAGATTGCGCATGTGAAGGAGCAATGCAGCAAATGCAGCGCTAACGATATGATGTCCCATGTGGCCGAAATCATGGGCCATCTGATAGAGGAAGAGCGTAAAATCCTTGCCACGTCCGAGGATCTGCATGACAACGCAACCAACGACCTGCTCAATGACATTCTCGACGAACAGGAAAAGGCTGCGTGGATGCTGGCAGCCTACCTAACCTGCAATGATGACTGCTGCAAGAAGTAACGGCTAATGCTCGTATACGAAATCGCCCCTCGCAAAGTGCTTTGCGAGGGGCGATTTTTACTGGTATACAGGGCTAACAAGGGCAACGGCTACGATTGAATGCCTCGGGCATCTGCCGCAAGGGGGAGCAATGCTTGAGGCAGCACATCAAGACTGCTCGCGCTGATGTCCATTGTCCCTAACGTAGGCCTGCAGCTCTAGAATTGGATCACGTTCCATTGCAGCCCCACCCCTACTATTGGATGTATCTTCAAATCGTACCCTAAACCTACGCCCACCATTGGGCCTATACCGAAATGCTTACGCTGCATGCTCTTGTCAAGCTGTAGATAGCGTACAGTTTTGTAGCTCTCCTCAACGAATGGATTGGCATTCTCCAGCTCCACATGGTACTCATCGGGTTTAAACCAATGGGATTTTCTCGACAGAATCATTCTATACTCATTGGCCATCCACATCTCTGCTCGCAGACCGCCATTCCTTCCCATAACATGTACTGTCCCCCAATATTTACCATCCTTGCTAAATCCAATCAGCTCATTGACAAAACCTTCCCAGGGCTTTTTACTATAGACTCTCCGCAGGGAATCAAACTTCGATGTATCAACAACATTCCGATACACCACTCGCTCCTTGAACTGCACTACAGCCCCGCCATGCTTGAGCTCCTTTCTGTACTACTTTACGGTCTTCTGCAGCTCTTGCAGCATGGAGTCCTGGTACTTCATCTTGAGGAAATCCCTGGTGCTCTCCGCCTGTAGAGCCTTGATCTCGGTGTGCAGCCTCCCCTCCTCATCCCGCCATTGCCTCTCCTTGATGGCTGCGCTATCCTCCATCAACCCATCCCGTCTCTGCTGCTCCTGGCAGGAGGGGATGCGCAGCAGCAGCCCCAGCCCGAAGGCCAGGGGCACTGCGATGATTAGTAGAATTGTAGATTTACGCATAGGGGTATGATTATAGAACGCTGAGTAGCTCCCACGGACGATGCGGCTCTCCACATTGCACGCTCACCTTCTCCGCCTCCCGAAGAAGTTGATAGAGAACCCAAGAATACGCCCCACAAGCTGGAGTAGCCATAGGCAAAGCGCTAAAAGCACGGGGGTAACGATGAAGAGGAGGAGGGTCATCCAGAATCCGTAGTCCTCTTTCACGAGCACCACGACAAAGAGAATGATCTCCACCAGCCACCACAGCCTCCCCAACCCGAAAATGGATAGCAAAATGCAGCAGCCGACACTGAGGGCTAATAGCGCAACGCAGCCAGTGAGGAAGGATGCGAGGGTGCCGATGGATCTCGGCATGAAGTAGAAGGGACTCCCGCTGCAACCTGTAAGGAAAAGCAACGCAAAAAACGAAAGGAGCATCAGCAGCTTGAGCTGGGGGGCTATACGAATTGAAGGCATGGCAAAATAGAAGTTTACGGTTCTCTGTACTCAAACTAGTTGTTATTCAAAGTCCTGTAGCATTTTCCCAAAGGGTCATGCAGCAGCCGCAGCAGATGTAGGTATGGCAGACCTTTGCGCCTCATTCGGCTAAAGAGACCACGGCAGATGAAGTAGACCGCCAGCTCACCTGTCAACAAGGGGTAGATTCCTGGCAAGGGATATGCCGAGCTGGACTGCACAGGAGGGGTAGAGAAACCGAACTGGGTACAATTTAAACACCCATAGCAGTATGAAGAACAAAACGAATCCTATTTCTTAAGCAATGATGTAATATGCTCAAATTGGGGAAGATCTGTCGTGCTAAAATAACTCTCTAATAATGCAGAGTAATCGTCTTGAATGTCTGGAGCAATGAAATTATCATCAGTACCCTCAATCTCAGAAAGTATTTGAGAATCAGTAACCGACTTCAAGCACGATTTTAGCACTTTGAAAAACTTGATCTCACTATAAAGAACTACTTCATCGGCATGGATCATTTTTACAGCAACCCTCAGAAGGTTCAGCTCTTGCTCTTGAGAGAGGTTGACTGTCTTTAGCTGCTCTAAGAACTCATGGATAAATCGCTTACCCTTGGCATTTATAGATTCCACAAGGGCGTGCAATTCTGTAGCAAGATCAAGATCTCCAAACAGGTGCTGCTCTTCGCCAGATTTGCGGATCAGCTCTACCTCTCGGGGGTCGATATCCCCATCGCAAGCCATACAGGCAAATGCCGTGTGGAGTAAAAGCTTGTTGTAGTCTTCCATGTTATTACAGTGTTAAGGGTCTTACCATTCGGTTGCGAGCTAAAATTCCAATTCTAGTCACCTATTTTCACCTTCCAGCCGCTTACGTATTTGCTCAAATTTCTCCAAAGCCAGGGAGGAAAGCGAAGAGCGATTGCTTTTGATTATCGTCTCCAAATCGAGATAACTGATTTTACGATCTTCTCTTGCAGCCTGACGAGCAGCCTCGTTTACAGCAAAAGCGATATCACTTGCCACATAACCTTCGGCCAAAGCAGCTAAACTGTCATAGTCTATTCCGAATTCATACGGTCTGCCCTCCATGTGCTTACGGAGCATGGCTTTCCTCACCGCCAGATCTGGTGGTGAGAGGTAAACTTTAAGATCAATACGCCCTCTGCGCAATACTGCAGAATCAATGAGATCTGGCTGATTGGTCGTTGCAATGACAAAGACCCCGTCTTCCCCGCAATTATTCAACTGGGTAAGTAGCTCATTCACCTCTCCTCGTTGGCTAGCACTATTCACATCACTCCGAGCTGGAGCAAGCGCATCAAATTCATCGAAACAGATAACAATAGGGGCTTTTTCTCTAGCCTCCGCAAACAGCCGCCCTATCTTTTCCTGAGAACCATGCACATAGATGCTCGCAAGATCGCTCGACTTTATGTAGATGTATTCATAGCCAACTTCCTCTGCAAACCTCTCTGCGAAAAAAGTCTTTCCACAGCCAGGAGGCCCGTATAGTAACATACCATTCGGGATACCAATACGGTATCGCTTAGCCCGCTCGGGATCTTTCAGAACGCTGATCACACTGGTACTAAGCTGCTGCTTGAGGCTATCCATACCAGCCACATCTTCAAATCCCTTCCCCTTTCGCCGTATCTTTGCTACTGGCTTTGATGCAAAAGATTTCTTGCTCTGCGTTGAAAGTGTACTCTCCCGTCGTAATGCCTTAAGCATTTCTTCTGCAGACTGAAAGCGGCTCTTCGTATCTGATGCGACGGCCTTAGCAATGAGTGCTATAAGATGGTCATCAAGTTCAAAAATTTCCCTTGACGGTATAGAGACCTCAACTCTAGCAAACTTTGCAGGTTTCGCTCCAAAATGAGGCTGCATCACCCGTGGATACTCTCCGTAGATCATCCTATAGAGTAGAATTCCAACTTGCGCACAGCTTTCTGAATACCATTCTTCGGGTGGGATTGGTATAGAGTTGCTCCCTCCAGAGGACAATGAATAGGCAGTGCCTAATCCTACAAGTTTTATAAGCTCATCATCTTTCGAAAGATCAATCAGGATATTATCTGCCGATACCCCTAGGTGACAGAATGGCTCTGGTAAACGGTGAAGATAAATAAGTGACTGAAGTAAGGCTTCTGCTACCCGGGTAGATGCGTAGACGCTAAGCGACCCGACTCTAATCAACCTATCGGCTAATGTCTCACTTGGCACAAATTGAGTAGTATAGAATCTGCTGCTGGATTTTCTACCACACGAATGATAAATGCAAAAATGGGGATCATTAAGCATTTTAGCCAATCGGATCTCCTGGTCAATACGATAATCATCGCATTCCCCATCTTTAACGAAGAGCTTTAGCGCAAACTTCGCACCACTATCATCCACTACCCTATAAAGCGTAGCGTGTTGCCCATTTGCGATAAGCTGCTCTACCGTGAACTTTCCTCCGATATGAGCTCCCTTAGCAAGTAACTCCATATTCATCCTCTAGCCAAGTAATCCTCCTGCTTTAGCCTGCTCGCTTGCAGGCAATAGTTCGAAGAGTGCCACTACAGACGAATGCATACCTGCAACATCATTCTCCTTGGCTGCAGATAGACCACGATTTATGAGCTGGCGCGCACGCTGAGCATCCCGCCACGGATGCTCACTAAAGCTCTGATGATAGAACTGCAGTATCTGCATTAGCTGGACTGGCATCGTCAATCGGAAGAAAAGACCCTGAATCTCCTCTAGCAAATTTGCTCCTAGTTTTTCATCCTTTGCCCGAAGTGCCGAATCAACCCTTGAGCGCAATTCTTCTATTTGGGCTTGACTTTCTTCACCTCCGAAATCTTTCTGAGCCTTTTCGAGCCTGTTGAACTCCGAGCGTAGCCCCTGCTCTATACGCTGCCAGGCTGTGCCATCCTCTAAGTCTTCTATCTTCCGAAGCACCTCCTTCAGATGTTGAAGAACTGCCTTTTTCTCTGTGCTATGCTGATGTTCCTCCTGTACCCGATCAAGCTCTGCCCGTAGAGCACCAACTGCAATACCATTGCCCGCTAGCTTATCCAGCGATTCTCTCGCCTGTTTTAGCTCTTTAGGAATAAGGGATGCCGCCTCATCTACAGATTGTTTTTTACTCGTGTCGAGCTGCTTGCTAACGCTAATATCCACAGTGGGGAAGTAGACCTCTAGGGTCATTTGCTCAGAAGTATCCACTTTTAGCGTAACCTCCACCGGACTTCCGGCGGGGATTAGCGTTGTGACCTCATCGCCAGTTATTACCACATCTGTCACATGCTCGTAAAGCGCAGCGGTGCGTCCTTCGCGATACTCTCCATCCACTTGGTATACAGGAATGCGAAGCTGATCCTTAGCCACTTCAGGGCGTAGTTGCTCGGATGTTTTCCTGTCATTTCGAACACCAATGGCAGGCACAGGTTTATTCTTCTCTAACCCCGTCATAGGAACAAAAACTGCTCTAGACTTTCGTTCATCCCATACGGCAATTCCAATATGATAGGGTAAGGGTGCTGCGGCAATCTTTGATCCCTGAATGATTGTGATCTCTTCTGGGAAGCACTTGAGAATATTGCCCTGTGCATCATAACAACGGACAGCAAATGAATTAGCCCGGGCCTCCACAAGCTGTACCTCAATTACACTACCAGAGTCTAGCAGTTCAACCTTTCCACTTGCCCAACTCCCATCATTGCGGACGAGCTCAACCCATAGCTTATCAGGATATTTAGCACCCGTCCCCTCGTGATCTGGCTTTACGCTTACCCATTCGTTGGTCTCCACAGATGTAGCCTCATAGCCGATCTTTAGCTTCACCGAGCCAATCTCCACCTCCTGGGCATCCTTTGCGACCTCCATAGTTGAAGCGTAAAGCGCAGCACCAGATGCAACGGCCGTCATGGGGTCAATGCTATGGTCTACATTAGGGGTAACTTGCTCTCTGAGCATACTCCGTACCAACGGCGAATGGGTCGGTCCCCCGACTAAGATGAGCTTGGAGAGCTGATCGCCTCGAAGATTATTCCGTCGAAGCAACTCCTTACAGATATCTACCGCCTTCTGGAAATAGGGACGCATAGCAGCAAACGTCTGTTCCTGCGATACCGTCAGGTCGAGCTCTATCTCTTCCCCGTTTTCATCCTTGCCCAATTCCCCGAGGTTAGAAAGAATATCTTCGCTCTTTTTGAATGAGAGCTGATTTTTCACCTTCTCGGCATAGGTTTTCATCGCCTCGCGCAGGAGTTCCTTACGCGCAGGATCTGCTAAAATTGCATCTATGGCATAATGCTCTCTAAGGTATGGGAGTATGATACTATCAACTATAGCAAAATCCAGGTCTTTCCCCCCCAAGTAGTTATCACCCTCCGTATCGAAGACCTGCATTATACCATCTTCTACCCTCAATAAGGCTGCATCAAACGTTCCACCACCAAAGTCAAATACTAACCACACACCATCCTTTTCCTGCGCTGACACCCCATAGGCCATAGCAGCCGCAATCGGTTCTTGGAGTAATTCACACTGGGAGAAGCCTGCTAACCTAGCGGCCTCCATCGTTGCCGTTTTCTGGTTCACCGTGAATTTAGCTGGGACAGTAATGACCACCGCATTAAATTTCTCATCGGTAATGAAACTCTTGAGAGTCTTCAATACTTCAGCAGACAGCTCCTCTGAGCTATAGCTACGCCCCATGAAGCTACTTGGGTAGTGGGTATCAGTACCCATTGTGCGCTTAAACTCCACAAATGTATTCTGGTCGCCCTTAGCCCAAGTAAGCGTTGCACGTTTCCTATCGCTCCCGAGGTCATTGTATGCTGCATCCCCAGCCCTAACCCCCTTCTTCTTGGTGAAGGATACGCACGAAGGAAGAGTATCCTTCAGCGTGTCGGTCTTTTTTATCACCGGTTCACCCTTCTCCATGCGGCAGATTGCCGAGTTCGTAGTTCCCAGATCGATCCCGTAGTCTACTTTAAGCCGTGCCATTTCTGTGAAATTTCTAGATATTCTGACTAACTGTGATTTGCGCCGCCTGAATCATCCGCCCTTGGTAGTTCACTTGCGGCTTTATGATCCCCGTAATCAGCTGCGTACCTGCTGGTATAGTATCATCGGGGACAAAGTTTGCCGTTACTTTCATCCCCTCGGTGTAGGGCTTTCCGAGCATCTCTACCATCTCATAGCCATTGGCCAAGAAGTTGTTACGAATACGCTCTACTGCTTTTAACAGCTGCTTATGCCCTTTTATAGCAGGATCCATGCGCGCAAGATTCATCTCTATGCGCACCACCTCATCGGCAACTTTCAGAGCGAGAGAATGATCCTCTTCGCCCTCTGCAACAGAAGGCAATGTTGCTGTTTGACGTTCAAGAATCTCGAGCAGCTTGGCATCGAGCTTTACTCCCTCTTCTTGCAGGGCAATTTGCGCTTTCCCAAGGGCATCCTGGGCGGACTTCACCTCGGCTATAGTATTCGCAGTACCCCCCATACGCCTCCGCTGTAGTAACAAAAGGATGAGCAGTGCTACTACGCAAACAGCTCCAATCACTCCTCCCCACAGCCAACCGCTACGCATGTAGCCATACATAGCACTACTACTCTTAGCAGCCTCGCGCGAGGCCGTCTGCACCACGGTTACTAGGCTATCGTGCCGCTTTGCTAGGCTAAGGTGCTCTCCAGCCTGAGAGCCCTGGAGAAGAGCCAGGCTATCGAGCTGCTGCTGAAGCTTGGTAGCCCGAGCATCTATTCGCCGCTCCCTCTGTCGCCACTCGGAGCGTAGACGATTGGCGAGGCTATCGACGTGCTGTCTCTCATTTTGTTGAAGCTCTGCGCTAGTGGCTGTGTGGAACATGCCGCTCGCTACCAAAACGAAAAAAGCGAGAGAAAACAAATAACTTCTCATAATCAAGATCTATTTAACCAAAGAAGACTAAAAGCATGCAAACTGCCATCATTATTACGAGAAATACTAACAAAAAATAACCAGACTTATTACCCGATATCTCCGCCTGATTTGCACTTGAAAAGGATGGGCTAAGAGACTCTGCCTTTACATCCATGGTAGATTTAGTGGAAGACTGTTTTGGAATCACATTCCGAGTAGAAACACCGACAGCTCCACAAAGCTCTTTTAAGATTTGACGATTCGGATTGAGCTGCTCTTTCCTAAAATCGGACTCCAGAGGCCATTTCTCTACTAGGCTAGAAGCCTGCCAGGCATCTCCCAACACTCGCTCTAGAGCGAACCGTATCATATAGATCGGTTTTGCCGTATCCTGTATCGCATTCACCCCTCCGACAAGCATTGTCAAGACCACCATCCCAACTTCCGTAGCTCTTTCTTCACAGAATTTTATTCCTTTTGGAAGAGATGCTGCAATGGACTTCATCTTCCCAATCTCCACATCAGCCTTTTGGGCCAGAAGCAATGCTATGGAAATCCCCTCTCCATCTGGCACAGAACATTTTTCGTACGTCATTACGGACGCACTTAGAATAGCTGCCAAACTATCAGCATACACCCTTAGCTCTGCTGGCGGCTCTCGTTCTATTATCTGCTCCAGAATCTTCACATTCTCCTCGCACCTCCCCTTGGCGATGGAGCCTCTTACTACCCCTAGCGCCCATCGCTGAAGCTCCATCGCCTTCTGCGAACGGTCAGTATCCTTGCTATTGTTGAAATAGTCTATACCGCATTGCAGCACTGCAAGCCCCACCCTGTCGGCCAATGAATCGTATTGTACCCCAGCCCCAAGCATCGTATGCAGTTCCTTCAATTTTTGGGCAGCTGCCTGCATTAGCTGTTTACCTGCATCGTAGCGAGCCTTAGAGCCTTTACCCACGCTCGATTTGGCAATACCGACAAGGCTTTCCATCTCCTGCAGCAAAGGGCCAGCTAAACTATCTACTAGAAGCGGACACCAGCTAGGAAGCCTTTCCGCTACTTTTTGCAAGAACTCAGCAGAGCTTGCTTTTAGCTTAGGCATTTTAGCCACTTCCCCAATGAAGAGTCCCCTTACATCTAGTCCTGCTGGTGACATCTGCCCCTCTAGCATCAGGCTCAACCACTCCTGCTGCCTCTGGTAGAGCTTATCTACCATGACACTGGCCGTGATGACCTTCTTTACTAGAAGGTTTAGCACTACAAGGTTGTGGTAAGCAGAGAGTTTCTGAACTGGCATCAGCACCTCGATTGCCCTATTCAAGTCGCCTGCAGCCACTGCTCCTAGGGCGACATCATCTGCGGGGGTGGCTTTCACAAACCAAAACAACGCTAGCCGTAGCTGATCCACAGGTAGTGTCAGCTCGCTGAGCGCTTGTTGCACCCTCTCTGGAGACCGACCCACAGAGCCGAGCACTCCATCTAGATCCAACGGGAATCCTACACTCTGCCCTACTTTGGCAAAGGCTACGATCTTACTCTGGTTGGCGAGCAGTTCCTTCCGCTTAGCATTCGCCACCGCTCCCAAGATGCGGTAGGGATTATTGATTATCGCTTGTAGCATACACTTGGTTGCTTGTCGATCACACATTCACGCTAATCTCCTAAATACTCCAGATCCACTCCTCTATCATACATGTGGAGCACACACTTCTCTACCTTGCCACCCTTCAGGTAGATGCTCAGTCCATAATCGCTGCAGTCAAAATCAACCCAACCAAACGGAGACAAAGCCTCAAGCGGGTAACCTCTTAACACAATCCTGTCCGCAGTTTGGCTCACGATGCGCATCGGCTTGGGAGCCATCTGGACATTGCTATTCCAGCGTGGGTGATTCCCGTCCAGATTGTATATCGTGACAATGTACCCATCGCTCTCCACTAGGTTGTATCCCTCGCACCCATCGGCACTCGGCTCTACCTGCACCGCCCGATGTACGTCTGACATAGAGCCAACGCAAATGCCGTTTTCATAACGGTTCTGTGCAGAGGAATTGAATGTAAAATTGATGACCATGATGATTTCTTTAAGTTAAAAAACTGCTTGCTTTTAGTCGGGCTTCATATACCCCTATACCTGTGGTTTATTATCCTCTACAATACGAACGGATCTCCATCCTAACTCCCCATCAGGACGTAAATTTGGTATCGCAACACAAGTAATATTCTCTCCATTTATATGATTCCCGATGAGACTTGGTGAGATAAAACAATTTTTGATAAAACCAATAATCTCTCTGTTTTTATCTGGTTGCGTGCGTAGAACGCCTTTTATCGTTTTTCTAAGTGTAGCATCCTCCCCATTGAACTTCTCTACATAAAATGCTACAAATTCGCGTCTACCCTCTTTTATTTCTTGCACATATCCCCATACATGGAGTAGCTCTCCCGCCCCAATAGAGAGAGCGCTTATCCGCCTACTCCTATACTCTTCCCCTTTATTTGTTACAAACCAGCAATACCCCTTCTCATCTGTACTTTTAACTACAACCCGGAGAGGAAGAATACCCTTTACCCATTCCGAAGGTGAAAGAGAGGAGGGTTTAAGCGAAATCACGCTGGTTTTTCCATTTTCTTTTTCTAAGACTCTCACACTGTATAGTTTTCCCATATCTTCTTTTCTAATAGAATGTTTATCAAGACGAAATTTCACCTCTTTCTGATCTAAAGAGGCCAAAACTCCCACAGATCTTTGATTAGATCCCTTCTTTCCTTTCGCTGGATTCCGCCCTTTCTCAAATATACGACAAAAAGATACCGTAACCTCTGGAACATCGCTCCAAAGCCATTCCTCTGCAAGGTTAGCCATCACAGAATAATCGCCGATAGAATGCGAACATGTACCTGAGGGGATTAGCTTCCGCACATTATCTATCTTCTGCGTACTCCAGCCTTCTGCTCTGTAGAACTGATCCGCTATTTCCAACTCAGAAAGAGCCTCTCCTGCACGTCCCAATCCAAGCAGCACCTCTGCCAATTCACAATGGAGCTTACCACGGAACTTCTCCTCCGGATACAAAGAAAGGCTCTTACACAGCGCAGAGAGGCGAAGCTCGCCTTCAAGCCCTTCTGCAAGCTCGCCCCAGAGATATGGTTTCTTTGGTTGAAGCTTAAGCAACTTCCTGTACCGTGTATAAAACTCATTCTTCTCTCCCTTGCACACTATAGCAATCTTAGCAAGTAGCCGACCGGACGTTTCATATGTGATATCTTCGATCTGATGATTATCAAAGTAATCAAGTAGAAATGAATAAGCAGCCATATGGTAGAGTTCTTTTAGCTTGCTTTCGGTAAGCTCTCCGATTTTCCCAAATCTCTTAAAGAATACAGAAATCGGTTTTACAACAGCAGGTTTAAATACTTTTTTATCTTTTTCAGACTCTTTCCAATCTTCTTCTCGAAATCTCCCTTGTTGTAACCAATTTTCTAAAAAATCTAAATAATTAAACCCCGCAAATTTCTTAGCTACTATTGCTGCTTGCTCTAGAATTTGAGTATGCAGTAGGCTTGGACGTTCTATGCCTTGTATAACATAGAAATAGGATCTTAAAAGCCATTCCGCCGATTCTTCCGTAAAATTATCGAGATACTTCAAACAATAAAATATTATCCAACCATAAGAAGTCGCTAGCTCGTGTTTCTCGCGAACATCTACATCCGTACAAAGGCTACCAAGCCTATTATACACAGTTTCTACGTCCCCCGCTTTTGCCCTTGCTTTTAAGTCTTTCAATAGCTCACTTTTCGCCCATATATCCATTATGCTAGCGGTTTATCAGCAAGCCGTATTCTCTTCTTGTAAAGAATCGAGCAGACGCTGAAGTTCTACATCCTGCATGCCGAGATCTGACCTAGGTTGCGCACTACTAACTCGTCCCCGGCTATCAATACTGAATACGATATAGGCTCGCAGCCCACTACCTTTAACTCTATAAACGACTTGATAGTGAGGCAGGTCATCTTGCACTTCAAGAATGGGAACAGAGACATTCTTCGCCACCCCACTTACCCATTCGAAGAGCGTTTGGAGAGATTCGTCATGAGGTTGGTAGGCCGTAGGAGCATTTTTCTCAGATGTTATCCCTCCATTGAGTAGCTGTAAAATAGGTGCGGAAAAAGCTCTGTCTAATCTAGAACTTGAAGTAAAGGGTCTGAAACGTCCCGTTTTATCATACATGGTATCAAAGCGGTAAATAGCTCCATCTAAATCTTTGATCTGGTATATCTCTCTATAGTCCTTAGACTCCACATTTTCTACACTATAGCGACTCCCGCTCAAGAACTGAAGCACTTGCCAATATTTTTGCTTTAAAAATGCCGGTGCTATCTGTTGATGAAATGGCGTCTCCTGTGGATTCTCATTTTCAGATAGGCCTACTTTTATCTCCTTCTTTATCCGCTGAATAGGATTCCATTGAATTGTAGATATTGGTGATATATTGGGGAATAAGTACCCACAAAGGTACTTGCTTGCCCTTGTTGTTGCGGTATAGACCCATCTAAGCGCTTCATCAGAGAGGGCGTTTCTCCCTCTGTAATCCACGAACACCCATTCCCATTCTCCACCTTGCGCTCTATGGCATGTTACGGCATAACCAAACTTCACATGCAATGCATGATACAAAGCATCTCGGCGAATAATCGCTTGCACTTCGTCTTCTTTTTTAACGTTGGGGTTTCTTTTCATAAAATCAAGATATAAAGCCAACTCCTCATCTCTATTCAAATCGCTATCAGACCTATAGAGCAGAGATTCAATAATCCAAAACGTTCTTTTCCAGCCGTTATCCAAGAAAAATAATGAAACCTCCCGCAGCATCAAGTGTACGTTTACAACATCCTTACCTCGTTTCAGGCCTTGATCCACCATATGCTGCTGACCGAGGGCTAGCACCCTCGCAAAACTACCGCTATGAATAAGCATATCATTTTGCCTATTTAGGCTATTCGCCTGCTCTCCAGGATATAGTGTTCCTCGCCCTATAATCAAAAGATCACCAATCGTAAGCTCATTGCTATACCCCAAGCCTTTGCGCACAAATTGATTGTAATCATAGACATCGGCATTCGTGTATGCAATGATCACGCTGTTCCCCAGAAAACCCTCTTGATACAGCTGGCAGAATCTTCTTACTGTTTCATCTGGCTCACAACTTTCCACTTCGCCAGTACAAGTATCAAATCGTAGCGACCTTCGCTGCTCTCTTGGCAACCCAAGAAGATGTGGAATTTTAAGCGAATTAAACAGTATGCTGCTATTTGCAGATTGCCGAACTACTCCCTCCAGTATAAACTCATGCACCTTATAACCTAAATTTCGCAATCTTTCGGCTGACAGAGCTGGAGACGCATTCTCTCCAACAGGAGGGAGTTGAAAAGAATCGCCCACTAAAACGAGTTTACTATGCGATGCTGTAAACTGGCAGTAATCTAGGAGATCTGTAAGCAGACGACCTGATCCAAACTGAAGCTGCTCCGTATTATTTTCTACATCACCAATCATCGAAGCCTCATCCACCACATGAATCGTCCCCAACCGCTTTCTTTCCTGACGAAGAGTAAACTGCTCGCATGGCAGTTCAGGCTCTTCCTTATTATCTTTTCTTTCTTCCTTTTTTAATGTATTTTGAGCTACACGCACATATATACTGGAGTGTATTGTTCGGACTTCGCCATGCACCCTGTCTTGGAGCATACGGATCGCTCTACCAGCTGGCACCATTAGCTCTACGGGACGACCGCTACCTATCATACTTTGAACCCAAAATCCCGCAATAAACGTCTTGCCAGATCCCGCAGAACCACGAAGAATAAAAATATCTTCTTCGTTTTTTACGAACTCATTCAAAGCTGCAAGAGCCGCTTCCTGCGAAGAAGTAAGTTTCAGGGAATCTTTCATCGAACTAAAATTCTATAGAGTTCTGGTTTTACCCCACCGTCCCCATCGCTAGCAACATCGCCTCGGGGTTCTGGAACTGATTCGCACTCTCTGCCCGTATAGACTGCAGCAAAAAGTCTCGCCATTGCGGGGAGCAATCTGCAGTGAGAAAGTTTGCATCGGCCCTTAGATAGTCTTGATAGGGCATCCCCACCAACGCCTCGAACATCAGCAAAGCCACTTGCCTACTGCTTTCCTGATACCTACGCTTATCCTCCGCTAGTTGGTCTTCTACTACTATTCTACTCACCTGTCGATCTAGAGATTCTTGATCCTCTGCCACCAATCCCGATGCGTAGAGGCTTGTCGGTAGCAAATGGGATCTTAGCACGGCATGGCCAAACCCAACAAGACGCATTCGAGCGAAATCACCATCTGCTGGTATCACCACATGGCTAGCCGTGATTCCTATGTGGGTTACCGGATCAGGCCGCATATGAAGGTAAATCAACACATTGAGAAGTCCTTCACCCAGTTGCCGAACAGACTCTACCTCACAACGGAAATGCTGCAGCAAATAGGAGTGTAATGTACATCCCTCCAAATAATTCGCTGTATAGTAAAAACGAGCTAGCTCTCCCTCCGTAATTACACCGCTATCATGATATACTAACAATGATGGATGCTGCAGCGAACGAACCAGTTCTAATTCCCGATAATTCGTCAGGTTTTGCTCTGCCTTTCGATGCCATGGCAACAATTTCAGAAATAGGGAATCTCCCTGCTCTCCCTCCACAAGGTAGCACTCGGTATCCGCGTTACCGCACAGCGGTGTAATCACCCTGTAGCGGGCATCTATTGTGTCTGAATGCGAGTACATGTCAATGGATTCTAATTCTCAAACGTTGATACACATTCTTTTTTGGGGTGGTTACTCATCCCAAAATCAGTACCTCTACGAATCTACAGCCCTGCACCGGTGATCCCCTAAAACCATCCTTCTTCATAAACCTAAGAGATGGGCATTCCCTTTACTCTCCCCCCTCCCTCTGCAGCCAGCCTAAGCCGCCCCTCCCTTCTCCAGAATATCCCTCCCCGCCACTGCTGATCCCCTGCCCATCCCAACGCCTCTGCAGTGGCAGCCGCAGCACCGTTACGACTTCCCTTCCCAAAAACCTTTTGCCCATACAATCCTAATCCTCCGTAGCCCCATCATCCCCGCCAGCTCTGTTCCTCTGCTTGTACAGATCCTGTAGTTCTGTATAGGTTAAGCCTGCCCCCAGGGCTTCTGCCCCCCTCGGCCACTTCTCCTTCGGGAGCGGGCAATCTAAAAACATACCCAGCGCATCCACAAGCATTTCGGTCTTCCATCCTGAGAGATCAGATGTGAAGGATTTACATCCAGCAAACATCTCAATCATTCTGCGAACCCACGTCACGTCCCACTTGGAGAGATCTGAATTGAATTTCTCGCAATGACAAAACATGTACGACATGTCTTGTACCCTGCTCACATCCCACCGCGAAAGATCCGCATTGAAGGCTTTGCAGCCAAAGAACATCCGTTCCATATCTTCCACCCTTCCCACATCCCAGTGCGAAAGATCGGAGTTGAAACTGACGCACCCATTGAACATATATCGCATGCTCTTCACTCGCCCCACATTCCACCGTGAGAGATCCGTATTGAGACTCTTACAGGAGGCAAACATCGCCGACATATCCTGGACATTCCCCACAT